>JAAGZR010000331.1 GCA_024206155.1 Aliivibrio sp. | reverse complement strand
TATAATGATGTGAACAATCAGCTAGTAAGTTCTCAATCTGAAGTTCGTGAACTACGCGCTAAGCTAGATACTCAAAAAGAAGACTTATTACTTAAGTACTTCATGTATGGCGGTGGCGTTGCTGGTATTGGTCTGTTATTTGGACTTCTACTTCCTCACATGATCCCAAGCCGTAAGAAAAAGCAAAACGGTTGGGCTTAATCGACGCTAAGTCCATTAAGAAATAATCAATTCAAAAAAGCTCAGGATTTCCTGAGCTTTTTTATATCTGTTCTAAATAATATGTCTTAAACAATTAAATTTGATTACCCTTTCCATTCATACAGAGCAGGAACTTCAATTTTCTGTCCTTTAAACTCAATCACAACATCCCTCGGGTTAATCTCTAGTAACGTGATTGAAGGAGTAATACTGCCACCAATATTAACCTCTTGACCATTAACCTTTACCCAACGACGACTCGGCTTAGAGGTGTAATTATGAGTTTGGAAATTAAGAGGAGGTAAACGCCCTGAAAGTTGTGAACCATTTTTATCTAACTCAAGATAACCGTTACTTTCTAATGGCTCATCCTCAATAGCTTCATTATTGTCATATTCAGAGGGATCATTCAAAACTGATTCAAACCGTGCAGCCAACTCTGGTGATAACCCTGATAAATCGAGCTTATTGATATCTAGTGATGAAGCAGTGTCTTCAATTTGTTTTTTCACTTCAGCCCTATTGCTTTGGGGTTGAGTAACCGAAATATTGCTTGGTATTACGGTGATAGCATCAGCGTCAGTTTTATCACTCTGTGATGATCGCTGTAACGATAATTCTTGCGCTCGTATAGGTAACTTATTGGTCGTAATGCTTGGGAAATCCAATTGCGTATATGACAACTCAGGTAAAGGGGTTTCCTGCTGGCTGGCTTGATAATAAGGAAAGGCAATATATGCTGATACCGCTAATGGAGGTAATACCGCAATCGCCGATAATGACTTCCATGATAAACGAGATAGAGCCATATTATTCACCTCCTTGTAATAAAGGAGCATCAACATTCACAATAGTATCAAGCCACATTTGTGTACTAGAACCAACGATACCATCCATCTTAAGACCAAAAATTTCTTGGAATTCTTTCACTTGTTGTTCAGTCTCTTTGCTAAATAAATCAGAGCTATTGATTGGCTGCTCTAGCGCAAAAGAAAGTAAGCGATTTAATGCTAAAATAGCGTCTCCTCGATCACCTAGTTTCATTGCTCTCTCAGTAATAATCGGTTTTTTCCAAAGCTGTGTATACGCGCCATTCCAATGTTGCTCAAGCCATTGATGTGATACTTTTATTCTCTTAGAAGGTAATAATAATTCAGCTCCCTTTGAGTTTACGCGGTAAAGGATAGCCAACAATCCCTCTCCAGAAGTTTGTTGTAACCAAATCAGGGCAGGGCGATTTAGTGCCAATAAATCACTCAACGTACCATTGCTCTCCACACAATATAATTGCGCTCTTTTAGCATTAGTGCAATTTGCTTGAAACTCAGTTACCGAATATCCCCAAACCGATAGTAAGGTTTGAAAAGCACTGGATTGCGAAGAGAAACCGT
>JAAGZR010000330.1 GCA_024206155.1 Aliivibrio sp. | reverse complement strand
ATGTTTAAAAAATATAAGGAACATAAATAAATAGGCGTACCATACCTAAAAGTTCCTGTAACCAAGAAAGGGGATCTCAAATGAGGTCCCCTTTTTTAATTACACACTATGTATCATACGTGTATAGCATAATTATCCGTCACAAGCTACACAATCTTCATCCATTGCTTTAGCAGCAATATCTCCTCGCAATACAGATTCAGTTCTAGTATAATACAAAGTTTTAACACCTTTTTTCCAAGCATCAAAATGAACTTTATTAATCCACTTAGGAGTTGCTTCAGAAGGAAAAGCTAAATTCAAACTTACTGATTGATCAATATATTGTTGGCGTAAACCAGCTTGATTAACAAGCTCTAATTGATTTATTTCTTTAAAAGTTTTAAACACTTCTTTTAAAGGAATATCATGATCACCAATTAACACATCGTCTAAAGCGTCTATATCTTGTACTGATCCTCCGTCTTCAAGTATCTTATTCCAAACATCATTATTATTTAAACCAGCATCTTCTAAACATTGTTCTAACGTTGGATTTTTCCTAATGAACGTACCCTTCGCACTTTGTTCAGTGAAAACATTAGCGGCCCAAGGCTCAATACCAGGACTGACATTACCACTAAGCTTACTATTAGACACAGTAGGAGCAATGGCCCTAAGATGAGTGTTACGCATACCAGTGCCAGCACACCAAAGAGGCTCGCCGTATGCCTCAGCAAGATCCATAGAGGCTCGTTCGCTTTCGATTTTAATTTGTGAAAAAATCTTCCTAGTTTCAAACTGAGATAATAAACCTTCGAAAGGAAGGCCATTTTCTTGGAGATATGTATGCCATCCGAGTACTCCCAAACCAAGAGCCCTTCCCTTCTGCGCAGAACGAACACTGTTTTCGAAACCTCGAAGGCCTTTGGCCCTTTGAATAAATTCTTCCATAACTCCGTCAAGAAACCAAATGGCGTCGTATATAAGATTAGTACCTTTCCACTCTTCATATTTTGCTAGGTTTAAAGATGATAAACAGCAAACAAAGCTGTGTGATTCATCTGTATGTAATGTTATTTCACTACATAT
>JAAGZR010000032.1 GCA_024206155.1 Aliivibrio sp. | reverse complement strand
TATCTTTGATTGCTGCTTTGATTCACGTATTCTTAGCAACAAATATTTTCTACACTCATTAGGTCTCGTTGTGGCAACAAAATCAACTGAAAAACACACCCCAATGATGCAACAGTACTTGCGTTTAAAATCTGAAAACCCGGATATTTTACTGTTCTATCGCATGGGTGATTTTTATGAGCTTTTCTATGATGATGCGAAACGAGCCTCTCAACTGCTTGAGATCTCTTTAACCAAACGAGGCTCTTCTGCAGGCGAACCTATCCCAATGGCAGGCCTTCCTTACCATGCTGTTGAGGGCTATTTAGCCAAATTAGTTCAACAAGGTGAATCTGTTGCGATTTGTGAGCAAGTGGGTGATCCTGCAACAAGTAAAGGTCCAGTAGAGCGTAAAGTTGTTCGTATCGTTACTCCTGGTACAGTAACTGATGAAGCGCTTCTTCCTGAACGTTTTGATAACTTAATTGCCGCTATATATCATCATAAAGGCCATTTTGGTTACGCAACATTAGACATCACCTCTGGCCGTTTTAAACTATCAGAACCAAACACTGAAGAGTCGATGCTTGCCGAGCTGCAACGTACAGCCCCTACCGAGCTGTTATTCAGTGAAGATTTTGAACCAGTTCATTTATTAGAAAAAAGAAATGGTAATCGTCGTCGCCCAGTATGGGAATTTGAGCTTGATACTGCTAAACAACAGTTGAACCAACAATTTGGTACTCGTGACTTGGTTGGCTTTGGTGTTGAAAAAGCAGAATTTGGTTTATGTGCTGCTGGCTGTCTTATTCAATATGTAAAAGACACTCAACGTACTACTCTGCCTCATATTCGATCCATCGTAATGGATCATCAAGATGACTCAGTGATCCTAGATGCGGCGACACGTCGAAATCTTGAAATCACCCAAAATTTAGCGGGTGGATTCAATCATACGTTATCAGAAGTACTTGATCATACAGCAACCGCAATGGGTAGCCGTCTTTTAAAACGCTGGTTACATCAACCCGTTAGAACACATGATGTATTAAACCAACGTCTTGATGCTATTGGGGAGTTAAAAGATGAAGGGCTATTTAACGAACTGTCTCCACAGTTAAGAAACATTGGTGATGTTGAACGTATTCTCGCTCGACTTGCATTACGCTCAGCTCGACCACGAGATCTTGCTCGCTTACGTAATGCACTGCAACAGTTACCAGAGTTAGCTCAAACCGCACAAGAATTTAAGCAGGCTCATTTACAAAACTTAGCCCAACTAGCACAACCAATCGATTCTATTTGTGAGCTTTTAGAGCGTGCAATAAAAGACAATCCTCCAGTGATCATTCGTGATGGTGGTGTTTTAGCTGATGGTTATAACGAAGAGCTCGATCAATGGCGAGATCTGGCCAATGGTGCAACTCAATATTTAGATAAGCTAGAACAAGAAGAACGTGAACGTCACGACATTGATACGTTAAAAGTCGGTTATAACAACGTACATGGCTTTTATATTCAAATCAGTAAAGGGCAAAGTCATAAAGCACCCGCACATTATGTTCGCCGTCAAACATTGAAAAATGCTGAACGTTATATCATTCCTGAATTAAAAGAGCATGAAGATAAAGTCCTAAGTTCAAAATCTAAAGCACTAGCAATAGAGAAAAAGTTATGGGAAGAACTATTTGATCAACTTCTTCCACACTTAGAACAACTTCAATTAATGGCGAATGCGATTTCAGAGTTAGATGTACTGAGTAACTTGGCAGAACGCGCGGACACCTTGAATTATTGTCGCCCTACGCTATCTTCAAGTATTGGTATGAAAATAAAAGGAGGTCGTCATCCTGTTGTTGAGCAAGTAATGACAGACCCATTTATTGCTAATCCAATCAATTTAAGTAATGACCGTAAGATGTTGATCATTACCGGGCCTAACATGGGGGGTAAATCTACCTATATGCGTCAAACAGCACTCATTGCATTAATGGCTCATGTTGGCTGTTATGTCCCTGCTGATTCAGCAAAAATAGGTCTGCTCGATCGTATCTTTACACGTATTGGCGCGTCGGACGACCTAGCGTCTGGACGCTCAACTTTTATGGTTGAAATGACAGAAACCGCGAATATACTTCATAATGCCACCAAGTATAGTCTGGTACTTATGGATGAGATTGGTCGCGGCACAAGTACTTATGATGGTTTATCGCTAGCGTGGGCAAGCGCAGAATGGCTAGCAACAAAGATTAACGCCATGACTTTATTTGCCACGCATTATTTTGAGTTAACTGAATTACCTAATTTATTTAATGGCTTAGCGAATGTACACCTTGATGCTGTAGAGCATGGTGATGAAATTGCCTTTATGCACGCAGTTCAAGATGGTGCCGCAAATAAATCTTATGGTCTTGCTGTCGCTTCTTTAGCGGGCGTTCCAAAAACCGTTATTAAGAAAGCAAAACTAAAACTTCAGCAACTTGAAAGCGGTAAAAATACATCAGTATTACCACCAAGCGCGCAAATAAAAGAAGAACATCAACTCTCTTTGATCCCAGAGGCGAGTGAAGTTGAAGAAGCGCTATCTAATGTAAATCCGGATGACTTAACACCACGCCAAGCACTAGAAGAGCTATACCGCTTAAAAGCCCTTCTGTAACCAAGAAACAGTACCAAACTCCAAAGCCTGCTTATGAACTATTATAAGCGGGCTTTTTTATATTATTTTTAAATCCCCTCAACTAGTGCAAATACTCACTTATAAAGTTCTCATTATTTTGATTAAAATTTGACTGAATCATTAAAAGGATATTTACTTAACATAAAATTAACAATAAATAATAACGATAAACAGCAGGATGCCCCTATGAGCCAATCAGTATTAAATCACAATACAAACCCACAACTTCCTCACCAAGCAATGCTTGAATGGGCCGAAAAAAAACCTACTGACGTTTTCCTTCGTCAGATTAAAAATAGGCAATTTGTGGATTACACTTTTTCTGAAGTGGTTGATAAAGCACTCCGTCTAGTGACATCCTTGCAAGAGTTAGGAGTTAAACCAAAAGACAGAGTAGCTTTAATTTCGAAAAATTGCGCTGAATGGTTTATTACTGATCTCGCTTTAATGCTCGGTGATTTTGTCAGTGTTCCTATTTTCCCAACAGCTGGCCTTGAAACAATTGAACACTGTTTAACTCACAGCGAAAGTAAAGTCCTTATCGTAGGAAAACTTGATGATGTTAACGCCACTCAAAAAGCAATGGAAAATCTTCCAGAGATAAGCACCATTGCTTTTAATTATGACTCTGCCGCAAAATGCCAATATCAATTTGATGAACTTATTCAACAATGCCAACCATCCGAGTTTAGGCCCGAGCATAATGACAATACCCTAATGTCCATTGTTTATACCTCTGGAACATCCGGATTACCAAAAGGAGCAATGCTCACCTTTGGTGGATTTAGTAATTCATCAAAACACCTTATTAATCATATCGGTATACAAGCAGGCGACCGTCTATTTTCTTACCTGCCTCTTGCTCACATTACTGAACGTGTATACATCCTAGGTTCTGCATTTTTTGGTGGTATTCAAACCGCTTTTCCAGAGTCACTCGATACCTTCATTGATGATGTAAAAATGCATCGCCCTACTCTATTTATCTCAGTACCAAGGTTATGGACCGTATTCCAACAACGAATTCAAGATAAGCTACCGCAGAAGAAGCTAAACATTTTACTGAAGATCCCTTTTGTTAACGGGTTAATTAAACGCAAACTGGCAGATGGTTTAGGGTTAGACCAAGCTCGTGTACTAGGGTGTGGTTCTGCACCAGTCTCCGCAGGATTATTGAAATGGTATGAAAGTATTGGCTTAAACATCACTGAAGCATGGGGAATGACTGAAACCTTTGCCTATAGCACACTGAATTATCCTTATCGCTCCGATAAAGTCGGTAGCGTTGGGTCCGCAGGCCCTGGCGTTGAACTCAAAATTGCTAACGATGAAGAAATATTAGTAAGAGGCGATGGACTTTTTGCTGGTTACTATAAAAATGATGAAGCAACAGCAGAAAGCTTTAATAACGAAGGTTGGTTACATACCGGAGATATTGGCTCTATTGATGCTGAAGGTTATTTAACCATTCAAGGTCGTAAAAAAGACACCTTTAAAACCGCAAAAGGAAAGTTTGTTGCTCCTGTTCCTATTGAGAAACGTATTTTCGATCTTAGCAATTTAGAAATGATGTGTCTTATTGGCTCTGGCCTACCAGGACCTATTTTACTCGCCATTCCACATGCCTACCCTAATTTTGACCAAGCACGTTATGAGCGTACAGCCCTTAGAAACTTAGAGACAATTAACAGTGGATTAGAGTCTCATGAAAAACTAAAAGGGATATTAATGATTAAAGAACCTTGGTCAATTGAGAATGGTATTTTAACCCCAACACTAAAGATAAAACGTCATATTCTAGAAAAAAAATACCACGAATTTGCATCATCATGGCCTAAGGATAAAAAAATAATATGGGAATAACCAGCAAACAAAACCTTAGTTAATCAAAATACACAACCAGTAACAACGATTACTTTAGCTAAGCCAGAAACGATTTTATTTAAGCGATAGCAGATAAACACAAGATCGATAAAAGGGAGCAATTGCTCCCCTTTTTTATTATTAAAATTTTCATGATGTTATACTTATAACAATTCTTATTAAACGGCGTTTATGATGACTCAACAAAATAACCCACTTCACGGTTTAACTCTACAAGCAATCTTAACTGAATTAGTCGAACACTATGGCTGGGAGGAATTAAGCTACATGGTTAACATCAATTGTTTTAAATCTGATCCAACCATTAAATCGAGTTTGAAATTTTTGCGAAAAACCGAGTGGGCGCGAGTGCGAGTAGAAAATATCTATTTAAAACTTCAACGTCATAAAGAAAAAGCAGAAAAATTAAATTAATCTGAATAATACCAATCTACATAAGTATTTATCATTCTTGCTTGTGAAAATCGATTAAAAACAAAAAGCCCCGCAAGTTTGCACTTGCGGGGCTTTTTTAATTAAACAGCGTTAGCCAGAATTACTTCTTAGCGTTAGCTTCTTTAACGTCAGCAATTACTTGCTCTGCTACGTTCATTGGACAAGGTGCGTAGTGAGAGAACTCCATAGAGAACTGACCACGACCAGAAGTCATTGTACGTAGTGAACCGATGTAACCAAACATTTCTGAAAGAGGGATGTCAGCTTTAACACGAACACCAGTTACGCCAGCCATTTGGTCTTTGATCATGCCACGACGACGGTTAAGGTCACCGATTACATCACCAACGTGATCATCTGGAGTGAACACGTCTACAGCCATGATAGGCTCAAGAAGTTGTGCACCAGCTTTTGGCATAGATTGACGGAATGCACCTTTCGCTGCGATTTCAAATGCTACTGCAGATGAATCGACTGCGTGGAAACCACCATCAACAAGTTCGATTTCAACGTCAAGAACAGGGAAACCAGCAAGAACACCAGTATCCATCATGCCTTTGAAGCCTTTCTCGATTGCAGGCCAGAATTCTTTAGGAACGTTACCGCCCACAACAGAAGACTTGAACGTAAAGCCAGAACCAACTTCGCCTGGTTTCATGATGTAGTCGATCTTACCGAATTGACCTGAACCACCAGATTGTTTCTTATGCGTGTAGCTATCTTCAACAGGTTGAGTGATAGTTTCACGGTAAGCAACTTGTGGTTGACCAACAGTTAGGTCTACACCGTATGTACGCTTAAGGATATCAACCTTAATGTCTAGGTGAAGCTCACCCATACCTTTAAGGATTGTTTCACCAGTTTCTTCGTCAGTTTCAACTTGGAAAGATGGATCTTCTGCAACCATTTTACCGATAGCGATACCCATTTTCTCAGTACTGCCTTTATCTTTAGGCGTTACAGAGATTGAGATAACTGGTACAGGGAATACCATTGGCTCAAGCGTTACTGGGTGCTTAGGATCACATAGTGTGTGACCAGTTTGCACGTTTTTCATACCAACGATAGCGATGATATCACCAGCCTGTGCGAATGTTAATTCGTTACGGTCGTTCGCTTGCATCTCAACCATACGGCCAACACGCTCAGTTTTACCTGTGAACGAGTTAAGGATAGTATCACCCTTGTTTAGTTTACCAGAGTAAATACGTACGAATGTTAGTGCTCCAAAACGGTCATCCATGATTTTGAATGCTAGCGCTTTGAAAGTTTCGTCAGCAGAAACGATAGCGTGTTCGCCTGTCTCTTCGCCTTCTTCGTTCATTAGTGGTTGAGGATCTACTTCCGTTGGAGAAGGCAGGTAATCAACTACAGCATCAAGAACAAGTTGCATACCTTTGTTCTTAAATGCAGAACCACAGAATGCTGGGAAGAAATCCATTGTGCGCGTACCTTTACGGATACATGCTTTTAGTTGCTCGATAGATGGCTCTTCGCCTTCCATGTAAGCTTCCATTAGATCGTCGTCTTGCTCTACAGCAGTCTCAACTAGCATCTCACGGTATTCTTCTACTTGGTCAACCATGTCCGCAGGAACATCAGTGATTTCGAAGTTTTCTGGAAGACCAGAATCATCCCAAATGTGTGCTTTACGAGTTAGAAGGTCAACAACACCAACGAAATCTTCTTCGATACCAATTGGTAGAACCATAACTAGTGGGTTAGCACCTAGTACATCTTCAGTTTGCTTAACAACACGGAAGAAGTCAGCACCCATACGGTCTAGTTTGTTAACGAAGATAATACGTGCAACTTCTGATTCGTTCGCGTAACGCCAGTTAGTTTCTGATTGAGGTTCAACACCACCAGAACCACAGAATACACCGATACCACCGTCAAGTACTTTAAGAGAACGGTAAACTTCTACTGTGAAGTCAACGTGTCCCGGAGTATCGATAACGTTAAAACGGTGATCTTTCCAGAAACAACTTACAGCTGCTGATTGGATAGTAATTCCGCGCTCAGCTTCCTGTTCCATGAAGTCAGTCGTAGATTCGCCATCATGTACTTCACCAGTTTTGTGGATCTGACCTGTAAGTTTTAGGATACGCTCAGTTGTGGTAGTTTTACCCGCATCAACGTGCGCGAAAATACCAATATTTCTGTATTTAGATAAATCAGTCATTGTTTTACTCTATTAATAGGATAGAAAATGCGCGCAGAGTATAACACAAACTGCCAATTGGTATATGCTTTGTTCTATTTTTGGATAGAATTTAGCCCAAATAAGCTCTGCGTACGTTCTGCTTGCGCAAATTATAGATGAATTTACACGATTTCAAATAAAAAATCGGAAAAAATCAGTAATAAATTCTGTCTTTATAACTCATCAAAAGCATCAATTGCCTCAGATAATTTTTTTACACCATGTATTTGCATGCCTTCAATGCCGCCTTTTGGCATATTAGCTGCTGGGACAATCGCTTTTTTAAAACCATGCTTATAAGCTTCCATTAAACGCTCTTGCCCACTGGGTACTGGACGGATCTCGCCAGCAAGGCCTATTTCGCCAAACACAACAACGTCCTTTGGTAATGGTCGATCTTTAAAGCTAGATAACAGTGCAATAATTAACGCCAAATCCGCACTCGTTTCAGCCACTTTAACACCACCCACTACGTTAACAAAAACATCTTGATCTGCCATTTGCAAACCTCCATGCTTATGCAATACCGCAAGCAACATTGACAATCGATTTTGATCTAAACCTACCGATACTCGTCTCGGATTTGAAAGTTGAGAATAATCAACCAACGCTTGTATTTCGACAAGTAATGGTCGTGTACCTTCCCATACCACCATCACTGAACTACCAGAGGTTTCTTCTTCACCACGAGATAAGAAAATCGCAGATGGATTACTTACCTCTTTCAGCCCTTGTCCGGTCATCGCAAAAACCCCGAGCTCATTCACCGCACCAAAACGGTTTTTATGGCTACGAAGCGTTCTAAAACGGCTATCCGCACTACCATCAAGCAATACGGAGCAATCAATAATATGCTCTAACACTTTAGGCCCTGCTAAAGTGCCATCTTTGGTTACATGACCTACTAAAAAAATAGCCACATTATTTTGTTTTGCATATCGAGTTAAAGCGGTTGCTGACTCACGAACTTGTGCGACGCTGCCTGGTGATGATTGAACATCAGCTACGTGCATGACCTGAATTGAATCAATAACCATGATCTTAGGTTGCTCTTTTTCAGCGACCTGACAAATCTTATCAATATTGGTTTCAGACAACATTTTTAAGTTATCTTTTGGTAACCCAAGACGTGATGCACGCATCGCCACTTGCTGTAACGATTCTTCGCCTGTGACATATAACGTCGGCATTTCAGCGGCTAATCGACACATGGTTTGCAAAAGTAAAGTAGATTTACCTGCACCGGGGTTACCACCAATCAAAATTGCAGCACCAGGAACAATCCCACCACCTAAAACACGATCGAACTCTTTAAATGAGCTACTAAATCGAGGGACTTCTTGTAGATCAATACTCGATAACGTTTGTACTTCGGAGTCTATCGCAGATCCAGCATAGCCTCCTCCTGACAGACGTTCATTTCTAGCAACCTGCGGAGAAGCGGCCAATCTCACCTCTGTAATCGTGTTCCATGCCCCACAAGCATTACACTGACCTTGCCAACGAGGAAAGTCTGCTCCACAATCATTACAAACATAGGCGCGTTTTGCTTTTGCCATATATCACCGACATATAAATAGTTAAAGTGATGGGTATTACTATTTAACGTATAGTGTTAAATAGTTTAGCAACTCTGCCGATAACCCCATTAGATTGTTATTACTGTACCAGAAATCATGCAGCAAGAAGAATATCAAAGCTACGTAGAACAACTTATCCCTGTATTTGGTGAACCAGATTTTGAATTGGTTTGTAACCAAGTTATGGCTTATGAACACCCATCAATTAATTTGCTCGTCAAAATTGAGTTGAAGCGTATCATGACGCCTTGTAAAAAGAGCATTGATTTACGTGGGAGAGTAAAAGGACAATGCCATCAATATGAACTTGATGGCTATACCCATTGGTTAGATGATGTCGCAATAAATACCTATCATAAAAGTATTAAACATTACGGTTGCTATACCGAAGGTGTATGGGAAGCATTAACCAATACACGAAATAATTTTCGCATTTTACATAAAAATAAAGAACTGATTTCAGTATCTGAAGATAAAAACGATGACGGTTTATTTAAGTCCAAACTAATTCGTTTTGGCCATTATCTGACACGCAGCGAAAACCGTTTACGCATGTCAACGCAAGTTACCGTACTTCTACCAAATAGCAATCTAATTCATGGTACCAGTAGCGACCTTTCCTCTTCCGGTGCCAGAATTAAAGTTCCCGCAGCTTTTGAATATGGCTTAGGTCAAATTATTCAAGTCAGCTTCCCTACTCTTGCAAAAGAAACAGGCATTAAAGATCTTAATGGTGATTTCCCGTATCGAATTCTTGGTATTCATGACAGTGAAGAAAGCGACAGTTATCGTTGGTTACGCCTTAAAATGGAAGCTAATCACGATGTAATCGCTATCGCCATTGATGAAAAGCTCAATAAAAATAAACGTCGAACTCTACACGATCAAAAAGATCAAGTTGTCCGCGCACGAACGCAAGGGTACGAACACTGTTTTTTACGTCATACCACTAACATCCCGTTATTCTTTTCTGGTGATGTCTTAAAATATGCCATCCTTACCGACCACAATGAATCCCTTTGGAAGCACTGGCATGATGAAAAGAATCAACCAGTAATCAATCACCTATTTAAAGCTGAACGTATGCAGTTTTTAACCAAACCAGGGTTAAAAGCCAGTCGAACACATTTTTACAGTTTTAAACACGATCATGAAGATAGAGAACTTTTCTACTCAATGATGTCTTCAGAAGGGACTCAACAGGAACGTCAGCTATTCTGGCATATTGGTTCTAAACGAAAAAGCTGGAAGGTGATCCGTCTTTCTCTTTTTGAACTAGAAAAAGGAGATAAAGAACGTCTTCTTACCGTTGCCCCTGAGATGGAAGGTATCTTAGAAAACTTAACACACATGGGGATCTTAACAGAGATTAGCTTACCAGAAACACAGAAGGATTATCTCTTAACAGATAAACCAACGCTTGCGCCTAAAGAATTAAATCCATATCGTCACGCCACGGCACCAGTCAGCCAAGCACATGCACTCTATTTTGATTCAGCACCTCGTCGAACAGAGCCTAGGTTTAACTACCAAACTCTCGTGACCTTACATCACCCTCAGCTTGGAGATGTAACAGGAAGAACATTAGATATATCAACAAATGGACTCTCTATTCAATTAGATAAAGCGATACAACTGACAAAAAAATCAGACGTAAAAATAACATTTAATGATTTGCAGAGTTTAGATAAAAATACGCCATTAAGTCGTATTGGATACCATGTATTAAAAGTCGCTTCTAATGGTATTAATATCCAGCTCTATATTGAGGACAGCTTAAAAACCCAAAAAAGCAAAGCATTTTTAAGTCGATTAATCGAGCATAATATTGAAAAATTACCTATGAATTATGAGCAACTGCCATCCATGGATATGCTGAAAATCATGCATCAATTGTTGCTTAATAAACTAACGACGACACCATTTTTTATCGAAAAAGATAACCATAAAATCAAGACTCGTTGTATTGGGGTTAACTTCCCACTCAATCGCCTGAATAAAATTTGGCAGCATTTAGGGGATGAAAACACTCTCAATTTAGAACCTATTTTTAAAACAAGGGTTCGTCAATTGCTGGTAGAACCATTAAAAACACCCGCAAATAAACGTTCGCATCATCACGAAATCTACCTTGCGGTTGTGATTAAAGATGGGAAGATCAAATCTGTTTTCACTCGCATGTTGCAGGAATTCAGTTCATATAACGACCGTTTAACTTTTATAAAGAAAGCAAAAGAACATGGTGAATTTTTAGCAATCAGAGTGACTACTACAGCGGTTAAAAATCCATTATCAACCACATCAGAGAGTGAGTTAAGCCAACTTGCACAGCATGCGATTCACTATGCTAGAACGCTTGAAAATGAATTATCAAGTATTGTCGGCTGTGGTGAAATCGCTGACATAACGGATGAAGTCTTAATTCGACTTGAGTTAGGCTAGATTATATCTAATTTATTGTTTAATAACGCCGATAATACATCGGCTTTATTATTTTCTTATATTCACCAGCTCAACTTTTTATTCAATAATAAAGACACTGACAATATACAAGCAACTCCACCTAAATCAGCATGACGAACCGCCGTTTGAGCTTTTTGCTGAACTTTAGGTTTGGCATGATAAGCAACCCCAAGACCAGCAGCTTCCATCATTACTAGATCATTGGCACCATCGCCAACGGCAACGGTATTGCTTATCTCAATATCATATTTATCTGCTAACTCGACTAAAATCTCAGCTTTAGTTTCAGCACTTACAATGTCACCTAGCACTTTTCCCGTTAGCTTACCGTCGACGATTTCTAATTGATTTGACTGTGCGTGAACTAGGTTTAATTCGTCTTTAAGATAATCAGAAAAATAAGTAAAACCACCAGAGGCAATAGCTGGTTTCCAACCGTATTTATGCATAGTAGCAACCAGTTCTCTAATTTCAGGCATAAAAGGCAACTCTGATTTCACTTTAGCTAAAATAGCTTCATCAGCTCCGGCGAGGGTTCCGACTCGCTGAATTAAGCTCTCTTTAAAATCAAGCTCTCCTTGCATTGCACGCTCGGTTACTTCTGAAACTTGTTTTCCAACACCTGCTAATTTAGCGATTTCATCAATACATTCAATCTCTATTGCTGTTGAGTCCATATCAAATAAGATAATTCCAGGTTTTGATAAATCAGGAATGTCTTTAACTTCAGCGTAGTCTAACTCTAGCGCATCAAGAATCGTTTTATGCTCAGATGTCATTTCACCTGCTATCGCTGCGACATCATAATACCCAACTTTCCAAGTCGCGAGTACTAAACTTTGCTCGCCAATAAAGAAGTCAATATCTTGAAAATGATGTTGCGATAAATGAGGGCTATATACAATCCACCCAATCTGTTTTAGATCTAACTGGGTGGTTTCTCGAGTTGATGAGAAACGCTTTAATAGGGGTATATTTTTCTTAATTGAAAACGGGGTTATCATATCCATGATTCGTATCCTTACTAATCCTATCTCAAAAATACCGATTGCAGAGCAGATGAGCAAGAGCCAAACGACATAAACTGCTATTTTTCTGTAAATTAAGTATAATTCCCTCATTCTAATTTGCGTGGTGATCTCGATGCTTTCTCAAAATTTTATTGTAAAAAGCCTAATGTTAATTTCTCTTCTTGCATTCAGTTACTTTATCTTAATCAACAGTACAGTTATCAGTGACAATAACCAAATTATACAAAATAAGCAGCTGCAAGATCTTAGTCGTACCATGATACGCCAAGCTGCTCTCTTTTCTGTTGAGAATATAAAACAAGACAATCACGAAGGCTTACTTCAACTGGCTAATAACTTAGCCACAGAACCTCTCGTATTTGATGCTACCATATACGATGCAGAAGGCGGGATTCTAGCCAAAAGTAATAATGCGCTGACCGCTTCACAAATTACAGGATTAAATACACCACTCTCTATAGATGGTATTGGACGCCAGCAATTAATCGAACCGATAATCAAAGAAGATCGTTTACTTGGCTTTCTTCGAGTCACTTTTGAGAAATCGACACTGACAGGGTTTGCTAATCACCATTACCGTAAAAGCGATCGCTTAATGTTTGGTATGTTAGCGATAAGCTTAGTTTCAGGAATGATGATTATGGCTTTATTACGAAAAAGAGAGCGCTCAAGTAAACCTGTCACCACATTATTTGGCGGTAAAGCATAAAAAAGAAAGGCGATGAAGTTAACCTCACCGCCTTTTTATTTCTAACGATTTCGTTATGCGTATTATTTGTCGCCAAGCAGTACCGAATCAAGTGCAATTAACATCATTTCATCAAATGTCGTTGCTCGTTCATCAGAGGTTGTTTGCTCACCGGTTTTAATATGATCAGATACGGTACAAATCGCTAATGCTTTTGCGCCGTACTCAGCAGCCACGCCGTACATGCCCGCCGCTTCCATCTCTACGCCTACGATGCCGTATTTGTCCATTAGGTCAAACATGCTTGGATCTGGTGTATAGAACAACTCAGCAGAGAAAAGGTTACCTACTTTTACATCGATGCCACGCGCTTGAGCAGCTAGCTCTGCATTACGAACCATTTCATAATCAGCAATTGCTGCAAAGTCATGATCTTTAAAACGTATGCGGTTCACTTTTGAATCCGTACATGCACCCATACCAATGACTACATCACGTAGTTTAATGCCTTCATTAACCGCACCACAACTACCAACACGGATCACTTTTTTAACGCCGAAATCTTTTACTAACTCAGTCATATAGATTGAGCATGATGGGATCCCCATACCATGACCCATAACAGAAATCTTACGACCTTTATAAGTACCAGTAAAACCGTACATATTACGAACATCACAAACTTGAACTACATCATCAAGAAATGTCTCTGCAATGTATTTTGCGCGGATTGGATCACCAGGCATCAGTACTACGTCTGCAAAATCACCCATTTCAGCATTAATATGTGGAGTAGCCATAATTTATATCCTTGCTTATTTAACTTTAAATAGAAAAAAGCAGTAGAGAGAGCTCTACTGCTTATTATTTTTTATAAGAACGATTTTCCATATTCCATATCAGAGGTGTCAAAGTACTCTGCTAAGGTTTGACCAATATCGGCAAAGGTATCACGACGGCCTAATGAACCCGCTGGTACTTTATGACCATAAACAATGACTGGAATATGCTCACGAGTATGATCTGTACCCGGCCATGTTGGATCACAACCGTGATCCGCTGTTAGAATAAGAATATCATCTTCTTTTAGCATATCCATGATTTCAGGAAGGCGTCCATCAAAGTACTCTAACGCAGCGGCATAACCTGCAACATCACGGCGGTGGCCATACGCTGAATCGAAATCTACGAAGTTAGTAAATACGATGGTGTTATCACCTGCTGTTTCAATTGCGTCTTTAGTTGCATCGAATAAAGCAGGAATACCTGTTGCTTTTGTTTTTTGCGTAATGCCACAACCAGCATAAATATCAGAGATTTTACCAATCGAGTGTACTTGGCCATTCTTCTCTTCAACTAATTTTTGTAGCACTGTCGTTGCAGGTGGCTCTAGTGATAAATCACGACGATTACCAGTACGCTCAAATTTACCTTTGCCCTCACCAATAAATGGACGGGCAATAACACGGCCAATATTGTAGTCAGCAAGCTCTTCTCGAGCAATTTGGCACAGTGTTAATAAATTATCTAAACCGAATGTCTCTTCATGACACGCAATTTGAAACACAGAGTCAGCAGAGGTATAGAAAATAGGCATGCCTGTTTTCATGTGCTCTTCGCCCAAGTCATCAAGCACTTGTGTGCCCGATGCATGGCAGTTACCTAGGTAACCAGAAAGATTTGCACGAGCAAGAATGCGATCAGTCAGTTCTTTAGGGAAGCTGTTTGTTTTATCAGAAAAGTAACCCCAATCAAATAATACAGGTACGCCAGCAATTTCCCAGTGGCCTGAAGGCGTATCTTTACCTGAAGACAATTCAGCCGCGTGACCGTAAGCACCAATGATCTCTGCATTTGCATCTAAACCTGCTGCAAATTGACCTGTTGATTCTTTACCCGCCATTGCTAAACCAAGCTTAGAAAGGTTTGGAAGAGTTAAAGGTCCTTGACGATTACTGTTGTCAGCTAGGCCTTTATCACACTGCTCAGCAATATGACCCATCGTATCTGAACCTACATCGCCAAATTTTTCAGCGTCGCCTGCGGCACCGATACCAAATGAATCTAGTACTAAAATTATTGCACGTTTCATGTTTTCTTCCTTACACATCTTCAGGGCGAATTTTGCGATAAACTTCCGGAGTCATTTCTGGTTGTTCATCACTAATCACGATTGCTGCTTTTATCGCATCCGCGGCTTGTTGCCATTGTTCTTCACTGCGAGCATGGATCATCGCTAGTGGTTGTTCTGTATCTGCTGTTTGACCAAGACGGATCATATCACTTAAACCAACCGCATAATCAATAGTATCGGTTGCAACACGACGACCGCCGCCCATGCCCACTACAGCCATACCTAAGTCACGAGTATCCATCGCATTAACAATACCCGCTTTATCAGCAAATACAGGTTTAATGATTTGTGCGCTTTCTAAATGATTATCGTAATTTTCAATAATGTCACTTGGGCCACCAAGACCAAACACCATTTTACCAAAGCATTCTGCCGCTTTACCATTATCTAGTACAGATTGTAGTTTAGTACGTGCTTCTTGCTCATCTTTTGCTAAGTTAGCAATGACTAACATTTCAGCACACAACGCCATCGTAACTTCGTATAAGCGAGGATTACGGTATTCACCCGTTAAGAAACGAATCGCTTCACGTACTTCTAATGCGTTACCAGCTGTCGAGGCAAGCACTTGGTTCATATCTGTTAATAATGCCGTTGTCTTGGTTCCAGCCCCATTAGCTACTGCTACAATTGATTTTGCTAGTTCTTCTGACGCTTCGTAAGTTGGCATAAATGCACCAGAACCCACTTTAACATCCATAACTAACGAATCTAAACCCGCGGCTAATTTCTTAGACAAGATAGAGGCTGTAATTAATGAAATATTATCAACCGTTGCCGTTACATCACGAGTCGCATATACACGCTTATCAGCCGGAGCTAAATCACCCGTTTGACCAATAATTGCTACACCCGCTTCTTTAGTCACTTTACCAAAAATCTCATTGCTTGGCATAATGTTGTAGCCAGCAATTGACTCTAGTTTATCTAGCGTACCACCAGTATGACCTAAACCACGGCCAGAGATCATAGGAACATAACCGCCACACGCTGCCACCATTGGGCCAAGCATCAATGAGGTTACATCACCTACACCACCAGTAGAATGCTTATCAACGATTGGCCCATCAAAGTTCATGTAGCTCCAATCAATCACCATTCCTGAATCACGCATAGCACACGTTAATGCGATACGTTCAGGCATTGTCATTTCATTAAAGTAAACCGCCATTGCAAATGCGGCGATTTGACCTTCAGATACCGTATTTTTTGCAACACCTTGAAT
>JAAGZR010000329.1 GCA_024206155.1 Aliivibrio sp. | reverse complement strand
GCTTCTACTTTCGCCGCTTGTTCTTTTGCTTTACGATCCGCTTCAGCTTTCGCTGCGCGTTCTTTTTCTAATTGCGCTTGTTTTGCAGCCTCTTTTGCGGCTTTTTCTTTATCAGCTTTAATTTTAGCCTGTTTGGCAACTTCAGCTTTTGCAGCTGCATCCGCTCTACGTTTTCGTTCAAATTCTTCAGCAACAGCGCGTTCTTTTTGTTTCCTCGCTTCTGCTACTGCTTTTTTTCGTTCTTCTTCAGCTACTCGAGCCGCTTTTTTCTCTTTAACTTGTTGTTCTTTTAGTTTTCGAATTCGATCTTCTTCCGCTTTTCGATTTTTTTCTAACTGAGCAGCTTGTTGTGTCAATCGCTTTAAACGCTCTTGTTCAGCACGCTCCGCTCGTTCTCGCTCTTGACGGATCTTAGATGCTTGTTTTGCAATCGTATTTGGATCAATCACAACAGCTTGGATAGTATTAGGCTTTGCTTTGTCATCCAGAGAAAAATCGCTGCCAAAGATAAGCGCTGCCACGAGCAACAAGTGCAACACGACAGATACAATAATAGCAAAAGTGTAATTATTATCCGGTTTCATTAATGATTATTCACTTCTATTCCTTGAGATCGGTAAGTAATCCAACTTTACTCACACCAGCACGACTTAATTCATCAAGAACTAAAACAATCTCTGCATATGGCGTGCTAGCGTCCCCACCTACCGCAACGGGTGAATTAGGCTTAATGCTCAGCTCTGCTTTCACATTAGTGATCATCTCTTGCATTGACATAGGACGACGAACTTCTTGATTATCAACACTTAAGCCAAGGTTTCCATCTTTGTCAATTTCAACAATGATAAATGTTGCATTAGGATCTTCACCTGCCATCGCTTGCGCCGATTTTGTGTTACTCATCTCTGGTAATTCAACATCTACCCCTTGAGTGACAAACGGAGCCGTTACCATAAAGATAATTAATAACACCAACATGACATCAATGTAGGGAACTACATTAATTTCAGCCGTTAATTTTCTTTTCTTTGGTTGATAGCCAGACATTACTTCTCCTGACTTGCCATTGCTTGACGATGTAAAATGCTTGAGAACTCATCCATAAAAGCTGCATAGTTATGCTCTAACTTGCCAACTTTAACACTAAGTCTATTATAGGCAATAACCGCTGGAATCGCAGCAAATAGGCCCATGGCTGTTGCAACCAATGCTTCAGCGATACCTGGAGCAACCATTGCTAGTGTCGCTTGCTTTACTGCACCTAGCGCAATAAACGCATGCATAATACCCCATACGGTACCAAATAAGCCTATGTATGGTGTTATAGAACCAACAGTGGCAAGAAAAGGTAAGTTGGTTTCAAGACCGTCGACTTCTCGCGAAACCGTAACGCGCATAGCTCTAGATGTTCCATCCATTACCGCTTCAGACGATGAACTCACTCTAGATAAGCGAGCAAACTCATTAAAACCAGAATAGAAGATTTTTTCAGTACCACTGATTCGATCTTTACGAACTTTCACTTCATTAAACAGCTGTGACAAATCCATTCCTGACCAGAATTTATCTTCGAAGCGTTCTGCATCAATACGAGCAACGGCTAAAATTTTTGAGCGCTTGAAGATCATAGCCCATGATGTTACCGACAAGCCTAATAGAATAAGCATCACGATCTTAACTAATAAACTAGCTTGTAGAAATAGATCGAGAATTGATAGTTCACCTGTCACAAGTTATCTCCGATAGTATAAATGATGGAATCGCTGTTGGTTTCATCTTTGAGTTATCAATACAGGCTACCTTAACCGTAGCTTTGCACAATACCTTCCCTTCAGAATTAACCAATAACTGACAAAAGGTTAGCGATACTTTTTTAAATTCTGTTATAGATGTTTCAACTTTGAGCTGTTCGTCTAATCGTGCAGCTTGAATGAAATCAATATTAATACTTTTTACAACAAATCCTAGTGATTGCTTTAACAGTACTTGTTGAGAAACACCATGATGGCGCAATAATTCCGTTCGTGCTCGTTCAAAAAACTTTAAATAGTTAGAATGATATACAACTCCGCCAGCGTCTGTGTCTTCATAATAAATAGTGATCGGCCATTCAAACGTGTTGTTATCCATTACATTTTTCTCTTTTCTTATTGAAAAATCCGTTGCTAACTATAACCGATTTTTTATTAGCATCACTATAACAAATAAGAATTTTAGGCTATATCGTCAAAAAAAAAGCAGTTTGATACTTAAATAAGTAACAAACTGCTTAGTATGCTATTCCAATACACAAAATTTTATCGGCTTATCACTTTAGAAAAAATACAAATAACTAAAGTAGCCTAAGATTGCTATTGAAAAATACGGACTAAATATCAGCTTCCAAATCCATTTATGAGGAATAAAACCCACAGCAAAAATGAATGCAGTACACACTGAATAAATTAAGCTTGGGGCTAATAAGCCACTAAATCCACCAATTTGCTCAGAGTACATCCTTGGTTCCCACATCAGCATTGCCATGTGAAATACCGCAACTGCAATCAACAATAATCGTACAACGATATTGTTGATTGGGCTGTGGACGCTGTCTATTTTGTCAGCGAGATTACTCACTGTCTTTGTCCATCATTTCTGAATGCTCTAACCAAAGTGCATTAATGATTGCAAATGAACATGCTAATAGCACGCCTAGGATCCATGCGAAATACCACATAATAAATACTCCTTAGTAAAGAGATGTCTTGTTCTCTTCAATGAATTTAGAATCAAGACGGCCAAACATTTTGTAGTACGTCCAAATGGTATAAGCAAGAATAATTGGCACCATTACGATAGCAACATAAGTCATTAATCGCAGCGTCAATTCACTTGATGTCGCATCCCACATAGTTAGACCATGATCAGGATTAAAGCTCGATGGCATTACGAATGGGAACAATGCGAAACCAGACGTTAAAATGACACCCGCATTCGTCAAGCTAGAACTTAAGAATGCTAAACCACCAATATTTGCACGAGAAGCGATAATAGTAACGATAGGCATAATTACAGCTAGTGCTGGAGCAATCCAAAGTAGTGGATATTCATTATAATTATTGAATAGCGCACCTACTTCACGAACCACTTCTTTATTTAGTGGATCAGAGGCTGCATTGTGATCAAGAACCGTAGTAATTACATAACCTTCGATGCTTTGAGCCCAGAAACCCGCGATAACAAACAGAACAATGACAGCAACACTACAAATCATCGCTACATTACGAGAGCGAGTATGAAGCTCTTCTGTTGTTTTCATCTGTAGCCATGTTGCACCTTGAGTGATGAACATTGCTGAACTCACTAAACCACAAAGCAATGCAAATGGGTTTAACAACTCAAAGAAGCCACCATGATAACTCAGCATCATTAGGTTGTTTAACTCAAATGGTACGCCTTGAAGTAAATTACCAAACGCAACACCAAAGATCACTGGTGGAACAAAGCTACCGATAAAGATCGCAGCATCCCACGCTGAACGCCAGCGTTTATCTTCGATTTTAGAACGGTAATCAAACCCTACTGGACGGAACCATAATGCTGCTAATGTTACTATCATTGCTAGGTAAAAACCTGAGAATGACGCAGCGTATACTAATGGCCATGCAGCAAATAATGCACCACCAGCAGTAATTAACCATACTTGGTTACCATCCCAGTGTGGGGCAATTGAGTTAATCATAACTCGACGTTCTGAATCTGTTTTTCCGATAACAGGTACTAGTGCACCAACACCCATATCGAAACCATCTGTTACAGCGAAGCCAATCAGTAATACACCGATTAATGCCCACCAAACAAATCGCAATACTTCATAATCAAACATTGCTCAAATCTCCGTTTTTATGCTTCTACTTGGCGAGTTAATTTCGCTTCTGAATCTTGACCGTCTTGCTCAAAGTGGTAGCGACCTGTTTTTAGGCTACTTGGACCTTTGCGCGCGAATTTCACCATTAGGTAAACTTCAGCAATCAAGAATATCGTGTATAAGCCAATGATTGCAGCCATTGAGATTAAGATCTCTGTTGCTGTCAATGCTGATGCTGCTACGTGAACTGGTAAGATTTCACCAACAGCCCATGGTTGACGACCATATTCTGCAACGAACCAACCTGCTTCAATCGCAATCCATGGTAGTGGCATACCAAATAGCGCTGCTTTAAGTAGCCATTGTTTTTGACCAATCTTTTGACGACAAGTCTGAACAAAAGCAAAACCAAAGATAAGTAGCATAGCTACACCACACGCAACCATGATACGGAATGAGAAGAACAACGGCCATACTGTTGGAATTGAATCATCCGCAGCAGCTTTAATTTGATCTTCAGTCGCGTCAACTACTTTGTCAGTGTAACGTTTAAGCAATAGGCCATAGCCTAAATCATGCTTAACGTCATCAAACGCAGCGATATTTTCTGGTGTTTTCTCACCATTACGTAGTTTTTCAAGTAAACCGTAAGCAACTATACCGTTACGAATACGAAGTTCGTGTTGGTCTTTAAGATCGCGTAAACCAGTTACCTGCTTATCTAAAGAACGCGTCGCAATAATACCCATAACATATGGGATCTTAATTGCGTAATCCGTTTCCATTGTTTCTTGATTTGGTAAACCAATAACAGTAAATGCTGCAGGTGCTTCTTCTGTGTGCCATTCTGCTTCAATCGCTGCAAGTTTCACTTGTTGAACTTCACCCAGCTCATAACCAGATTCATCACCAAGTACCATTACAGATAAAATTGATGCCATACCAAAAGAAGCTGCAATTGCAAATGAACGACGTGCAAAGGCAATATCACGACCTTTTAGCAGGTAGTAAGAACTCACACCAAGAACAAACATTGCACCACAGGTATAACCCGAAGCTACCGTATGTACGAACTTAACTTGTGCTACCGGGTTTAGTACAACTTCAGCGAAGCTCACCATTTCCATACGCATTGTTTCAAAGTTAAATTCCGCACCTACTGGGTTTTGCATCCAACCATTAGCCACTAGAATCCAAAGCGCTGAGAAATTAGAACCTAAAGCAACTAACCACGTTACTGTAAGGTGTTGACGTTTTGATAAACGATCCCAACCAAAGAAGAATAAACCCACAAAAGTAGATTCTAAGAAAAAGGCCATTAATGCTTCGATGGCAAGAGGTGCACCGAAAATATCACCAACATAGTGAGAATAATAAGCCCAGTTAGTACCAAACTGGAACTCCATGGTTAGGCCTGTAGCAACACCTAACGCAAAGTTAATACCAAACAATTTACCCCAGAACTTTGTCATGTCCTTATAGATTTGTTTGTCTGTCATTACATATAAAGACTCCATGATAGCCAGTAAGAAGGCCATACCTAAAGTCAGGGGAACGAATAGGAAGTGATACATCGCTGTCATTGCAAACTGCAATCGCGATAACTCCACTACATCAGTGATCATGAGAACTCCTTTGTGTCAGGCTGAATGACACAGTGCTTCCACACTTTTGGGTGAGCGTAATACTCTATGTTGGCTTTAATAGTTGTAACCGTATTAATAGCCATAAAGTGTTACATTATTGTGTAAAAAACGTTAGCTTAATGTTAAGCTTAACCTAATATAGAACCTGCTAATATTAATAGTAAAAATGCTTTCTTTCAAAAGGTTTGTCGATTTTTTGTAAGTTAATTACACCAAAATTTACATAACTGACTGTTTTTCACACTTTCCACATTACTTATACGAAAAAGCGGATGATTTTGATCACCCGCTTCCATTCTACTGAGTTTTGTATTAATAAAGTATTGCAAAATATGAATAGCAAAAGCTAGTCTATTTATCTGGCTTATCAATTCCAAAATGGAGGTATGCACGATCAGAAACGATTCTCCCTCTTGGTGTTCTTTGCAGATATCCTTGCTGGATTAGGTAAGGTTCAATGACATCTTCAATCGTATCTCTCTCTTCGCCAATCGCTGCCGCAATATTATCAAGACCAACCGGACCACCATCAAATTTTTCCATAATGGCTAAAAGTAACTTTCTGTCCATATAATCAAAACCTCGAACATCTACATCAAGCATATTCAATGCTTTGTCTGCAATATCTGAAGAGATATGGCTATCACTCATTACATCTGCATAATCTCGTACTCGACGTAACAATCGATTGGCAATACGTGGTGTCCCACGAGCACGACGGGCAACTTCAAGAGCGCCTTCAGATTCCATAGATAAATTCAAGCAATCAGCACTACGCTGAACAATATATTGAAGATCATCGACTTTGTAATACTCTAAACGTTGAACAATACCAAAACGATCACGTAATGGTGACGTTAATGATCCCGCTCTGGTGGTTGCACCAATTAAAGTAAAAGGGGGTAAATCAATTTTGATTGAACGTGCTGCAGGACCTTCACCAATCATAATATCTAATTGGTAATCTTCCATTGCAGGATAGAGTATTTCTTCAACCACAGGGCTTAATCGGTGGATCTCATCAATAAATAAAATATCATTTTCTTCTAGATTTGTTAGAAGCGCAGCCAAGTCTCCTGCTTTTTCAAGAACAGGGCCTGAAGTAGTACGAATATTCACTTCCATTTCATTAGCAACGATATTCGCTAATGTTGTCTTACCTAAGCCTGGAGGACCAAAAATAAGTAAATGATCTAGTGGTTCATTACGCATTTGTGCTGCTTTAATGAAAATTTCCATCTGGCTGCGAACATGGTCTTGACCTCGATAGTCTTCTAATTTCTTCGGACGTATCGCTCGATCGATGACTTCTTCTTCACGAAAAACAGGGTTATCAGCAGCAATAAGGCGATCAGCTTCAATCATAAAATGGCACTCAGCGATTCAATAAATAAATAGTAGTAAAGAATAATAAAAATAATTAGATCATCGACTTCAATGATTCACGAATTAATGCTTCGCTTGTCATATCAGGTTTAGCTATTTGAGAAACAATTTTAGACGCTTGTACTGGCTTATAACCAAGAGATATCAACGCACTTACGGCTTCATCTTGCGCACTTTGAGGAGAAGAAATTAGATTAGAACCATCGTCCATTGGCGTCGCATTAGTTGCTGGAGTAAATAAATCACCAGCACCCCACCCTTTCAAACGGTCTTTCATTTCAACCACTAAACGCTCTGCTGTTTTCTTTCCAACACCAGGTAATTTCACTAATGTCGAAATATCTTCACGCTCGACACTTTGTACAAATTGGGATGCCGTCATTCCAGATAAAATAGCAAGACCAAGTTTAGGACCAACGCCATTCGCTTTAATGACTTCTCTAAATAAAGCTCGTTCTTTTTTTGTATTAAAGCCATATAACAATTGAGCATCTTCACGTACTACATAGTGAATATAGATGATCGCTTCAGTGCCAATCTCTGGTAACTCATAAAAACAACTCATAGGCATTTGGACTTCATAACCAATGCCACTTACTTCAATTAATAGTTCTGGTGGTTGTTTTTCTAATAGATTTCCACGAAGGCGTCCGATCACAATAGATACTCTTTAAAATGAATTAACTACATCGAATAGTAATAAAGAACTGGATAGATATCCAGTAAAAGAAATGATAATTTGGTAGACTCTAGCGATATCTCCCACGTCGGGCGCTTGTTGCTTTACCTGCCAAGGCTATTAAGGTTTTATTGGTATTCGCATGACAAATTGCAACCCCTAACCCATCGGCGGCATCGGCTTGTGGTTTTGCTGGAAGTTTCAGCATCGTCATGACCATGTGTTGAACTTGAGACTTATCAGCACCACCACTTCCAGTTACGGCTTGCTTAATCAATCTTGCTGCGTATTCATAAACAGGCAGATCTGAATTTACAGCAGCAACAATTGCACTGCCTCTCGCTTGACCAAGTTTTAAGGCTGAATCTGCATTTTTTGACATAAATACTTGTTCTATGGCGAATACATCCGGTTGAAATTGCGTAATAATCTCAGAGACACCAGCGTAAATTTGCTTTAAACGACCAGGAAGCTCTTTTTCTGACATACGGATACAGCCGCTACCTAAATATTGCAGGTGTCGGCCATTTTGACGAATAACACCGTAGCCAGTAATGCGAGAGCCGGGATCAATCCCTAAAATGATAGACATAGTAAAACCACTGATTATTTATACATGTATATTAGCTAGATATCTCCATAAACTCAAGGTATTAGTCGTGCTGACTTACCTTGCTTTAAATAAAGAAGATACAAAAATGCCCGCGTAATGCGGGCATTTTTAAGAATAAAGATGACTTAGATTAAGCGTCTTTTTTGTCAGCAAGTTTTACTGCAATCGATAGCTCAGTAAGAGACTCAGGATTTGCAAGACTTGGTGCGTTCGTTAGTAGACACGCTGCTGCTGTTGTTTTCGGGAATGCGATAACATCACGGATGTTTTCAGTTCCACAAAGAAGCATAGCTAAACGGTCAAGACCGAATGCAAGACCTGCGTGTGGAGGCGTACCGTACTTAAGAGCTTCAAGTAAGAAACCAAATTTCTCATGTTGTTCTTTTTCTTCGATACCTAGTATACCAAATACCGCTGTTTGCATTTCAGCATTGTGAATACGAACAGAACCACCACCCACTTCGTAGCCGTTGATAACCATATCGTATGCATCAGAGTTTGCTGCTGCAGGATTTGCTTTAAGCTCTTCAGCTGTAACGCCTAATGGAGAGGTGAATGGGTGATGCATTGCGTGCAAATTGCCTTCACCATCTTCTTCAAACATTGGGAAATCAATAACCCAAAGCGGAGCCCAAGCCTTCTTATCTGTAAGCTCAAGATCATCACCAAGTTTAATACGTAAAGCACCCATTGCTTCAGCAACGATGCCTGCTTTATCTGCACCAAATAGAATGATGTCGCCACTTTCAGCTTCAGTACGATCTAAAATGCTATTTACGATATCTTCGCTTAGGAACTTAGCAACTGGAGATTGAACACCTTCCATGCCAGCAGCACGGTCGTTCACTTTCATCCAAGCTAGACCTTTCGCACCGTAGATACCTACGAACTTGCCGTATTCATCAATTTGTTTACGAGAAAGTGATGCGCCACCAGGAACACGAATAACCGCTACACGGCCTTTTTCATCGTTAGCAGGGCCAGCAAATACTTGGAATTCAACGTCTTTAAGAAGATCAGCAACGTCTACTAATTCTAGTGGGTTACGCAGATCTGGTTTATCAGAACCAAAACGACGAATTGCTTCAGAGAATGGCATGATTGGGAATTGACCAAGTTCAACATCTAATAGCTCTTTCCACATATCATGAACTAGGCGTTCTGTGATTTCACGAACTTGAGTTGATGAAAGGAAAGAAGTTTCGATATCGATTTGAGTAAATTCAGGCTGGCGGTCAGCACGTAAATCTTCATCACGGAAACATTTTACGATTTGGTAGTAACGATCAAAACCAGACATCATCAGAAGTTGCTTAAACAACTGTGGTGATTGTGGAAGAGCGTAGAAGCTACCTTTATGAACACGGCTTGGTACTAAGTAATCACGAGCGCCTTCTGGTGTCGCTTTAGTTAGTACTGGGGTTTCGATATCTAGGAATAAGTTATCGTCTAGGAAACGACGAACGAAGCTAGAAGCGCGAGCACGAAGCTTAATACGATCGCTCATCTCTGGGCGACGAAGATCAATATAGCGATACTTTAGACGTTGTTCTTCAGAGTTCGTTTGGTTGAAGTCTAATGGAAGCGCTTCTGAACGGTTGATGATCTCAAGACCTGTCGCGTAAAGTTCAACTTCACCCGTAGACATATCTTTATTTACTTGGCTGTCAGGACGAACGCGTACTTCACCAGTAAATTTAATACAGAACTCATTACGCAGTTGGTTAGCGATTGAAAAGATATCTTTCATATCTGGGTCGACAACTACCTGAACGACACCTTCACGATCTCGCATATCAATAAAGATAAGACCGCCTAAGTCACGGCGACGGTTTACCCAGCCGCAAAGTTCTACAGTTTGCCCTGCAAGGGACTTGTTCAGGTTACCACAGTAATGGGTGCGCATGATGATTTTCCCAATCTAATATACATATCAATAGTAAATGCAGTAAAAAGAGTTACTGCACTTTTCATAAACCGATTTACGCTTGCTAAAATGACGAATAAAACAGCTAGCTTGCTGAATTAATAAGCTAAACATAAAAATATAGCGACATTATAAAGGAAAATCCCTCTTACGACATAGTAAGGAGAAAAAAAAGTTCACTTTCAAATTTCATAGCTCTAAAGACATTAAGATAAGAATTAACTACAATAGCGTCATCATGTGCAGGAGAGCACAAGAAAATGCCATTCTAGGTAAGTAGTACACCAATATTTACCTAGAATTGTATAATGTAAGTATGGATATAAAAACCGCCTTTGTGAGAACCCCATGGCTAACCCAGACAAAATATTTTCAGCGCCAATTGATAAAATTGGTGATTTTACGTTTGATGAGCGTGTTGCTGAAGTTTTTCCAGATATGATCCAACGCTCCATTCCAGGCTATAGTAATATTATTTCTGCGATTGGAATGCTTGCTGAACGTTATGCGAAACCTCATTCAAATGTGTACGATTTAGGGTGTTCATTAGGGGCGGCAACACTTTCTATGCGCCGTCATATTAATCAAGAAGGCTGCCAAATTATTGGAGTTGATAACTCTTCAGCCATGGTTGAACGCTGTCGTTTACTTATAAATGCCTATCGCTCTGACACACCAGTGACTATTATTGAAGCAGATATTCGAGATGTTGATATTCAAGATGCATCTGTTGTTGTTCTGAACTTCACCTTACAGTTTTTAGCGCCAATTGATCGCCGTGCTTTACTTGAAAAAATTTATACTGGTTTACGTCCTGGTGGTATTCTTATCTTATCTGAGAAATACATATTTGAAGATGAAAGCGCGAACGAGTTGCTTATCGACTTGCACCATGATTTCAAGCGTGCAAATGGCTACAGTGAACTAGAGATCAGCCAAAAACGCAGTGCTATCGAACATGTCATGCTACCAGATACCATTGAAACTCATAAACAGCGCTTTAATGATATTGGCTTTAAGAGTGCAGAAGTCTGGTTCCAATGCTTCAATTTCGGCTCTATGTTTGCCATAAAATAATCAAAATATTGCCCTTTATTTTTTTACTTATTTATTAATTTAAGATACTTCAATGATTAATTTTGCTAATTTTTACACTCTTATCTCTCAAGATACTATCCTTCAACCGTGGTTGAATACGCTTCCTCAGCAATTAACTGATTGGCAAAATTCTGAGCATGGTGATATTGAGCGCTGGACTAAAGCACTAAAAAAAATCCCTGAAGGATGTGCGGATAATATTGATTTAAAAACATCAGTAACATTATCAAATAACACACCTTTAGCTGATGGACAGCGTAAAAAACTAGAAAATTTATTACAAGCTTTTCACCCTTGGCGTAAAGGGCCTTTTACAGTTCATGATATTCACATTGATACAGAGTGGCGCTCAGATTGGAAGTGGGATCGTTTACTACCTCACATTACACCACTAAAAAATCGATCAGTATTAGATGTTGGTTGTGGTAATGGATATCATATGTGGCGCATGCTTGGTGAAGAAGCTCGCCTATGCGTAGGTATCGATCCATCGCATCTATTTTTAATTCAATTTGAAGCTATCCGTAAGTTAATGGGTAATGACCAACGTGCTCACCTATTACCATTGGGGATTGAACAACTTCCTGAATTAAATGCGTTTGATACTGTATTTAGTATGGGAGTTCTTTATCACCGTCGCTCTCCATTAGATCACCTAATTCAATTAAAAAACCAATTAGTTGCTGGTGGTGAATTAGTATTAGAAACACTGGTTATTGATGGTGATGAAAATGCGGTATTAATGCCTGTCGAACGTTATGCGCAAATGCGTAATGTTTATTTCTTCCCATCGGCTCGAGCATTAAAAGTTTGGCTTGAAAGCGTTGGCTTTGTTGATGTGAAAATTGTAGATGAATGTGTCACAACAACTGGCGAGCAGCGTTCAACAGAATGGATGAAACACAATTCATTACCTGAATATCTAGACCCAAATGACTCAACAAAAACAATTGAAGGCCACCCGGCTCCAAAGCGTGCGATCTTAATTGCAAAAAAACCTGACTAAACGCTAACATTTAGGGGCTATTCGCCCCTATTTATTATCGTTATTATCTCCATGTTAATTTAACTCAACGGAACATCAAATGATCCAACGAATTTTACCATTAGTTGCTATTTTAAGCCTTTCAGGCTGTGCTCTAACTCAACAAGCAGCACCAATTGCTTCAGATAACACAGAAACGATTGCAGCTATTAAGTCTATGGAAACCAACCTAAACACTCGTTTAGACGGTATGAAAACAAAGATTGAGACTCAAAATGATTATATTTCGACATTGGAGAAAGAACTGTCGAACGTATCAGAAGAGCTATCAGTAGTTCGATCTGAACAAACAAAAATACAAGCAAGCATCAAGCAAGCTACCTCTAAAAAAGTTCACATAGCACCTGTACCTGTTTCTATGCAAACTCAATCATTGAAAGACACCTTAATTTTAGGTGCGATTGAAAATGTTGAAATTGCTGATATTAAGCAGCAATTTAGTGCTCGTATTGATACAGGAGCAACAACCTCTTCTCTTAATGCCGTTGATCTTCAAGAATTTGAACGAAATGGTACTCAATGGGTTCGATTCCATCTAATCAATCAAGATGTGCAAGCAGATGGAAAGCTAGAGTGGATCACTGCACCGGTTATTCGTAATGTTAAAATTCGTCAATCAACCACAGAAGAAGCTGAACGTCGCCCAGTTGTTGAACTTTGGATCAAACTTGGGGCAATCCATGAAAAAGTTCAGTTTACTCTTGCCGATCGCTCTCACATGACTCATTCTGTTTTACTTGGTCGTGAGTTTATACAAGATATTGCTGTTATTGACGTCAGTAAAGAGTTTGTTCAAAGCAAAAAATAGTTCCTAGCTCAAATAACCGGTAATTTATTCAATATGTTAGTAGCATAATTTACCGCTTAAATTACAATTGTATTCATCTTTTCGATATGCTATTACAACGAGGACGTTATGCCATCAAGAGTGCCTTTTTATTTTCTAATATCACTATTAATTGTCGCAGGACTTACATTAAGTTGGCTACGCCATGACTCATATGGTGTACCTTGGACACCTGGTGAAAGAAGCCAAGTTTGGGATGTAGAAGCTCGAATTCAATTTGATGCAGTCAATAAACCAGTAAAAGTATCTATGGCTGCCCCACAAAACCAAGCCGGCTTTACTATTGTCGATGAAAGTGCATCTTCTCCAGGCTACGGTATTGCTTATTTAACTACAGAACATGGACGCCGTGCTGAATGGACCATTCGCCAAGCCGACGGCCCACAAACCCTTTATTATAAGACTCAAATTTTAGTTGACCCATACGCAGAAGCGACCATTGAGCCACCAAAATCAGAGAAACCAGAAGCAGTTACTTTTGAGGGGCCGCAAGAAGCTGCGGCTATTTCATTATTAGATCAAGCAAGAGCTCGTTCTTCTGATGACATCACCCTAACTCGTGAACTAATTAAGCAATTTAATGATCCTGACAATCAAAATGCCTCTTTACTGCTTAATAACTTAACCAAAGTCCAAGCCGTTTCTAAATTATTAACTTACGAAGCTATTCATAATAAGATCGTAGGTGCACTTTGGCTAGAAGATGGACGTCGTCGCCAATCTGTACAACATATGGTTGAAGTATGGAATGATAAAAAGTGGCAACTATTTAACCCTGAGACTGGTGAACAAGGGCAACCTGCGAACTTACTGCTTTGGGATGAAACTAATGTCTCTCTATTAGATGTTGTTGGCGGTAAAAACAGCCAAATAAACTTCTCAATGATTGCACAAGAAATATCGCCAACAGCTGCAACCGAGAAAAAAGTAGAAGCAGATAACCTACTAAACTTCTCTATCCATAGCTTACCTCTTGAAGAGCAGTCGATGTTTAAAACCATCATGCTTATTCCAATTGGCGCGTTAATGGTAGTTTTCTTACGAATTATTGTCGGCCTAAAAACCTCTGGTACTTTCATGCCAGTACTTATTGCCGTTGCTTTTGTACAAACTCAGCTAGTCACTGGTATTGTCGGCTTCTTACTGATTGTTGGCACAGGTTTAATTATTCGTAGTTACTTATCCAAACTCAATCTACTTCTGGTAGCAAGGATCTCCGCGGTGATAATCTCCGTAATTATGATCATCTCAATCTTTACGATTGTTGCCTTTAAGATTGGTTTAACAGCAGGGTTAAGTATTACTTTCTTCCCTATGATTATTCTATCTTGGACAGTTGAACGTATGTCTATCCTTTGGGAAGAAGAAGGCTGGAAAGAAGTGGCTACACAAGGTGGTGGCTCATTGTTAACTGCAATCTTGATTTATATCGCAATGACAAACCCATTTGTACAGCATTTAACTTTTAACTTTATTGGTGTTCAGCTAATTATCCTAGCGCTTATCCTAATGCTTGGTAACTACACGGGTTACCGTTTAAGTGAGCTTCGCCGCTTTAAGCCTTTAGCGGAGGACTAACTTATGTTTAGTAGATTTACGTCTCCGTCAAAACTAAAAGCAAAAGGGATCATGGGAATGAATCAACGTAACGGCAGCTACATTGGCCGTTACAATGATCGTAGTAAATACCCATTAGTTGATGATAAATTAAAAACAAAAATCATTGCCGAAAAAGCGGGGGCAACTGTACCTAAGCTTATAGGCGTGATTGATAGCCAAGCTGAAGTAAAAAACATTCACGATATTGTTAAAGATTGGCCAGGATTTGTTATCAAACCCGCTCAAGGCAGTGGCGGCAAAGGCATTTTAGTTATTACTTCTCATAAAAATGGTATGTACTACAAGCCTTCTGGTGCAGAAGCAAATAAACAAGATGTTGAGCGTCATATTACCAATACATTGGCAGGCCTTTTCTCCCTTGGTGGAAAAAATGATGTTGCAATGATTGAAAACTTGATCCAATTTGATGATGTATTTGATGGCTTCAGTTATGAAGGTGTGCCTGATGTACGAATTATTGTATTTAAAGGCTACCCTGTCATGGCGATGATGCGTTTATCAACCACAAATTCTGATGGCAAAGCAAACTTACACCAAGGTGCAGTTGGTGTTGGTATTGATATTGGAACAGGGAAAGCCGTTCGTGCCGTGCAATTTGGTTTACCTATTGAACAACATCCTGATACTGGCAAGCAATTAAGCACTTTAGAAGTCCCGCAATGGCATAAACTACTGACTCTTGCATCCAGTGCATGGGAAATGACAGGCTTAGGCTATATGGGTACGGATATGGTTTTAGATAAAGTTTATGGTCCGATGGTACTTGAACTTAATGCTCGCCCAGGTTTAGCGATTCAAATAGCGAATGGTACAGGTTTGTTACCTCGATTAAAGCACATTGAAAGCTTAGAAGAGACAGTTCCATACCCGACTCCTGAAGCACGTGTTGCTTATGCTATGGAGCAGTTTGGTATTTATAATAAATAACAAACTATCACTCGCTCAATCTAAATAGAAAAAGGGAAGAAAGCATATGCTCTCTTCCCTTTTTTATTCTTTATTCTTTATTCTTTATTCTTTATTCTTTTACTATTAAAGAATTACTTTTCCCAGCGTTGCGCCGCTGATTTATCTGTATCTCTTGATTCAACCCAACGGACTTCTTTTGTTGTTCGTTCTTTTTTCCAGAACGGTGCATTGGTTTTTAAGTAATCCATAATGAATTCACACGAATCAAACGCCGCACCACGATGAGCGCTTGATACACCAACAAAGACAATTTGATCACCAAGTTCTAAGTCACCTACTCGGTGAATCACTTTTACTTTAAGCAGCGGCCAACGCTCTTTTGCTTGAGCCACAATATCATTAAGAGACTTTTCGGTCATTCCTGGGTAATGCTCTAGAGACAGCCCTGTCACATCATCACCAAGGTTCATGTCTCGGACTTTACCAATAAAAGTAACCACTGCACCTGCAGCAGTTCCTTCTGCTAATAATTGATATTCATCTCCAACATTAAAATCATGCTCTTGAACTGAAATCATATTAACCACCTGTCACTGGAGGGAAGAAAGCAACCTCATCACCGTCAGCAACCGCTGAATCTAAACTTGAAATCGTTTGATTAATAGCAACCAGTAATTTGCCTTTCTCTAGCGCTAAATCCCATTTACCTTCTTTTTTACTTAACTCTTCACGGATCTCTTCGGCAGTTGCGTAATCGCCTGTTAACTCAAGTTTGTCAGTACCTACTAACTCTTTTGTTTGTGCGAAAAATAATACTGTAATCATGAGTCTGCCTTAAAATGTCCAGATTTACCGCCCGTCTTTTCCAATAAACGAACCTGACCAATAACCATGTCTTTTTGAACCGCTTTACACATATCATAGATGGTTAATGCAGCAACCGATGCCGCTGTTAATGCTTCCATCTCAACGCCTGTTTTGCCCGCTAATTTACACACAGATTCAATACGAACCATGTTTTCTGCTTCAATAGCTTCAAGCTGAACTTCAACTTTAGTTAGCAGTAATGGGTGGCACAGTGGAATAAGATCCCATGTTTTTTTAGCCGCTTGAATACCAGCGATACGAGCTGTCGCAAACACATCACCTTTATGGTGAGAGCCTGAAACAATCAGTTTTAACGTTTCTGGAGCCATATGAACAAACGCTTCGGCGCGCGCTTCTCGTACTGTTTCTTGCTTAGCAGAAACATCAACCATGTTCGCCTCACCAGAGGCATTAATATGAGTAAAATTTGACATAATTCTTCTTTATTATCCGCCAATAGAGGCTAAGTGTGGGGTCATTCCAGCGTGGCCATCATGTAAAAAGTGGCTTTCCGCTTTATTATCTAGTTGAGTTTGAATACGTTGAATTAACTCAGCTTGCTGTCCGTCTTCTTGCAGTAATTCACGCAAATCGACGCCATAATCACCAAACAAGCACATATGTAATTTGCCTTTTGCTGATACACGTAGTCGGTTACAGCTCTGGCAAAAATCTTTTTCATACGGCATGATCAAACCAATCTCGCCCATATAATCAGGATGAGTAAAGACTTGGGCAGGGCCATCACTTTCACCGCGTGGCTTCAATATCCAATTATTAGCAATTAAATGATTACGAATAGACACACCAGACTGATGATGATTTTTAAATAGATCGTTCATTTCACCCGTTTGCATCAATTCAATAAAACGTAATTGAATTGGGCGAGTTTGAATCCACTTTAAAAATAGAGGTAATTCGGTGCTATTAAGATCTTTAAGTAGAACAGTATTCACTTTTACCTGCTTAAAGCCCACTTCGATTGCCTTATCAATACCAGCCATAACGTCGGCAAATTTATTTTCACCTGTGATCTGATAAAACATATTGGGATTTAAACTATCAACACTAACATTAATATCCGTAAGGCCTGCTTCTCGCCATTCGGCAACATGCTTTTCCATACGGTAACCATTAGTCGTAGTGGCGACTTTGATTATGCCTGGCTGTGAGGCTACGGTACGAATGATCTCAGTGAAATCTTTACGCAGGCTTGGTTCTCCGCCTGTGATACGTACTTTTGATGTACCACAACGGGCAAACGCACTCACTGTACGTTTGATTTCATCAAGCTCAAGGAAGGACTCACGTCTGCCATTTTCTGGCCTATAACCATCAGGTAAACAATAAGTACACTTAAAATTACAGACGTCTGTAATCGACAACCGCAAGTAGTAGAACTTACGATTAAAATTATCTTCGAATTGTTTCGCCACGGAACACCTTTCCAAACACGGGAGGCTTGTTCATTTCCAAACAAACCCTTGTGACCGAATTGTCACTGGCTCACGCTACATATTGAGTGCTTCTTAAAAACAACTTAGTAGCTTGAGCTCGGAGCTATGGCAACCAAACCTAATTAGACGATAGATTAATCAATCGCTAATGATTAAGTTGGCGCTCTTATTAAAATACTCAATATTTCTATGGTTTTCCAATTTTTTTCATATTTCTTCGAAATTTTTCTATTTTGTTTGATAAATGTTATTTTTATGCTCTTATTCAGTCTTCAAACTGTGATTAATTCAACATTTACATAATGATTGCTTGTCCTCACTTTCTAGATACACGACACTGCAAATAATACTAATTCGAATAAAGTAAATGCTATGAATGAACATCAAGTTGTTGCTATCGGAGGCGGACATGGCTTAGGCCGTGTACTTGCTGCATTAAGCGATTTTGGCAAAAATGCGACGGGAATCGTTGCCACCACAGATAATGGTGGCTCAACAGGCCGAATTAGAGAGTGTCAAGGTGGTATTGCATGGGGAGATACACGTAATTGTATTAACCAACTTATCACAGACCCATCTATCAGCTCAATGATGTTTGAATACCGCTTTAAAGGACAAGGCGAACTACACGGACATAATCTTGGAAATTTAATGCTCACCGCATTAGATAACCTCAGCGTTCGCCCTTTAGATGCCATCAATCTTATTCGTGACATGCTAAAAGTAGAAACGCAAATAATCCCAATGTCTGAACACCCGTCTGATTTAGGCGCATTAACGACAGATTTACGTAAAATATCTGGTGAAACCAATATTGATGAGATGAATGAACTTCCTTTACGTCTTTTTTTAGACCCAGAAGTTCCTGCTACATTCGAAGCCATTGAGGCGGTGAAAAAAGCGGACTTAATTTTATTAGGTCCTGGAAGTTTCTTAACCAGTATCATGCCACCACTGCTGTTAACTGGATTAGGTAAAGCTATTGGAGAAAATAATACCGCCAAGGTCGTCTTTATTGATAATTTATCAAAAGAGTTTGGACCTGCAGGAAAAATGGATCACAAGATGATGCTTGAATGGTGTGAGCGCGCTTGCTTAGGAAGAAAAGTAGATGTTATCTTAACAGATAAAGAACTAGTGGAATTACAACAAGAATACGATTGTAAAACCACAGATTTAGCCTCACTAAATCATGACTGGCGACACGATAGAGATAAACTAAAACAAGCTATAATCAACTTATTGGATTAAAACGCTTGTTTCATTAATAATTCACGATAAGCCAATTCAGTTCCACGCGCAATATTGACAAATTCGGAGATATTGCGCTCAACCCACTCTTTCTGCTCTGTCTTTGCCTTCTCTTCAACATGAATAGCCATCATTGCCAGCTTATCAGCACCAAAGCTACCTGCGCTACTTTTTAAGCAGTGACTTATCTCTCTTACCTTCTCAATATCAGGCTGAGCAATAAGCGTATCAATTAACTCACCTAACTCATCGCAAAAAATACCAAAAAGAAAAGGAACATTCTCGCCTCCAACTTCTTGGACTAATTGATTCAGCGCTATTTGATTTATATACTGACTCACAGTAGCTCCTCTGTTATGTTTTATTCCACGATTGTAATTTTCTATATAACGTTGATGGGCTGACCTCTAAGTATTTAGCTGCCTGCGGTATATTTCCATCACATAGAACAATTGCAGATTCAATGTTTTTCTTTTCTGATTGCCACAATGGAACGATATCATGAAGACTATCACCACTAGGAGTGTAAAGCGCATTTTTCGTATTACTATGAGCAGCTAGATCACCCCTCATGCCCTCTTTTAAAGCAATATTTGAACCAATCTTAGGCTCAATGGACAAAGGCGGTGGTAGCATCGATAGTTCTACCTCTTTGCCTCTATTTAATACAACCACATTTCTAATGACATTTTGTAACTGACGGACATTACCAGGCCAATCATAATACAAAAACCTTTCAGTGACTTCTGGACTAAAAGTAATAAATTCACGTCCTTCTTCATTTGAAAAATGGCCAAGAATAGAGTGGGCAATCTCTATAATATCATTGCCACGATCACGCAACGGTGGCAAAGTCAGTGGGATAACATGAAGTCTATAATAAAGGTCTTCACGAAACCGCCCTTCTTGGACTTCAAGCCACGGATCTCTATTCGTCGCACAAACAAAACGAACATCTACTCGGCTCATTTTAGAAGAACCTACTTTTTGAAATGTACCAGTTTGAATAAAACGCAATAACTTCGTCTGCAAATCCAAATCCATTTCACACAATTCATCTAAAAATAGAGTCCCTCCATCAGCTTGTTCTGCTGCCCCTTTTCTATCAACTGAAGCCCCAGTAAATGCCCCTTTAACATGACCAAACAATTCGCTTTCTATTAAATCTTTTGGTATTGCCGCACAGTTTATCGCAATAAAAGGTCCATTATAGCGGTTACTTGCGGCATGAACAGCTTCCGCACACACCTCTTTACCAGTACCTGACTCACCGGTAATAAAAATAGTCGCCTTACTCGAAGCAGCAGAATCAATCGTTCGATATACTTTATTCATTTGAGAGCTACTCCCAATAAAACCTTGATATTTTTTATTGGTTTTATTTGAACTCCCTTTTGCTTCATCTTGATTTTTTTGAGCTTGTCGAAGTGCGTTTTTTACGGTAACTCTTAGCCTGTCAGCCTCACAAGGCTTAATTAAAAAATCTTGTGCTCCTAATTGCATAGCTTCAACAGCCGCATCAATAGATCCATGAGCCGTCATTAAGACCACTGGAATATCTTTACTGTTTTTTCTAATCTCTGCTAATACTTCAAAGCCTGTCATATCAGGCAAACGCAAATCTAGTAAAACAAGATCAGGGGTTCTTTCTTGAATTTTTACAATTGCATCCTCCCCTCTAGCGACAACATCAATATCAAAACCTAACGGATTAAGATAAGAGTGATATAAAGTTGCGACTGAAGCGGTATCTTCAACCATCAATAAATATTTTTTTTGCATGAAGCCACATTAAGTAACAAAACGATGATATTTTCATTATGCAATTTCAAAATGCGAATATCAATTGCATAATGCAAACAATTTAGCTGTTTTGCCTATTTTTTAGACTTAATAATCTACTTTTTGCCAGTAAACAAGTTGGCACGCTACCTGCATTATGTATAGTGACCCTTTAAGCCAAAGGGTCACCTAGCCAACTGACGTTGTTAGTGAATTTATTTTCACATAAACAATAAAGCCAACCGGGATATTGCGGTTGGCTTCTTTTTTGCCCAAAATCCCTATTTACAGAACTATCACTAACTATTCGAGATAAATTGTTTTTTTAATACATCTATTTCATCTCTTACCTGTGCAGCCCATTCAAATTCCAGATCTTTTGCGTGTTGATACATCTTTGTTTCTAGCTTTTGCACTTCTTTTTCTAGTTGCTGTGGTGTCATTGACAGGTAATTCGCTCCTTCTTCAGCTACCTCAGATAACTTCATTTTCGGTGCTACCACCTTACGCTTATTCTTAGTCATATCCCCAAGTTCAAGAATATCGGCTACGTCTTTTTTCAGTGCTGTTGGTACAATACCTAACGCTTCGTTATGTAGAATTTGTTTTTCCCGTCTTCTTTCTGTTTCTCCAATGGCTTTTTCCATTGAACCTGTGATTCTATCCGCATATAAAATCGCCTTCCCCTCCAAGTTACGAGCAGCACGGCCAATCGTTTGGATCAACGAACGCTCTGAACGTAAAAAGCCTTCTTTATCTGCATCTAGAATCGCAACAAGAGAGACTTCTGGCATATCTAAGCCTTCACGTAACAAGTTAATACCAACCAGCACATCAAACTTACCTAAACGCAAATCACGAATGATCTCGACTCGCTCGACAGTATCTATATCAGAGTGTAAATATCGTACCTTCACGCCATGCTCATCTAGGTATTCAGTTAAATCTTCCGCCATGCGCTTAGTCAGAGTAGTCACTAATACTCGCTCACCCACTTTTGTTCGAAGTCGTATTTCGGATAATAAATCATCTACCTGTGTTGCTACTGGGCGAACTTCAATGAGTGGATCAAGAAGACCGGTTGGACGAACGACTTGTTCCGCAATTTCACCGCCAGATTTTTCAATCTCATAATTACCCGGCGTCGCTGATACATAGATTGTTTGTGGTGCCAATGCTTCAAACTCATCAAAACGCATTGGTCGATTATCTAAAGCAGAGGGTAATCGAAATCCATACTCAACCAAATTTTCTTTACGCGAGCGGTCGCCTTTATACATGGCTCCAATTTGCGAAACCGTAATATGCGATTCATCGATAATTAATAATCCATCATCGGGAAGATAATCAAATAAGGTCGGGGGGGCTTCTCCCTCTGGACGGCCACTTAAATAACGTGAATAGTTTTCAATACCAGAGCAGAAACCTAACTCGTTCATCATTTCAATATCAAACTGAGTTCGCTGCGTAATACGCTGCTCTTCTACTAATTTATTATTCGCTAATAATTCTTTTTGACGGGCAGCAAGATCTATCTTTATTTGTTCTATAGCCTCTAATACTTTTTCTCTTGGTGTTACATAATGTGTTTTAGGATAGATAGTACAACGAGGCATATCTTTAGTAATGATAGCACCTGTTAATGGGTCAAACTTACTAATACGCTCTACTTCATCATCAAATAATTCAATGCGAATAGCCTCATGTTCAGATTCGGCAGGAAAAACATCAAGAACTTCACCACGAACACGAAAAGTACCGCGCTCAAAGGCCATGTCGTTACGTTTATATTGCAGTTCAGCCAAACGACGTAGAATGTCTCGTTGGTTAACGACATCACCACGTCGCAAATGAAGCATCATGCTTAAATACGCTTGAGGATCACCAAGACCATAAATAGCGGAAACCGAAGCGATAATAATGGCGTCTTTACGCTCTAAAAGCGCTTTAGTTGCAGAAAGACGCATTTGCTCAATATGCTCATTTACTGAAGAATCTTTTTCAATAAAGGTATCTGTTGTTGGTACATAAGCTTCTGGCTGATAATAATCAAAATAAGAGACAAAGTACTCAACCGCATTATTTGGAAAAAATGCCTTCATTTCACCATACAGTTGAGCGGCTAATGTTTTATTATGAGCCATAATTACTGTTGGTCGCCCTGATTGAGCAATCACATTTGCTAACGTAAATGTTTTACCGGAACCTGTTACCCCTAATAAAGTTTGATGGGCTAAACCATTCTCTAACCCTTCACTTAAGGTTTTAATGGCTTCAGGCTGATCTCCTGCAGGCTGATAATTGGAAATTAATTCATACGCATTAGCCATGATGAGCACTCCAGATTGACTCGATGATATAAAGAAGAGCATACCCTACCAAATCCATCTACGGATTTATATAAACTCTTTAATGAGAAAAGTTTTCCCCAATACCGGTTAAAATATAGACAGATCAACATCAAGAACCACCTTGCGTTTAAATATTAATCAATTTGTATAATCAAAAAACAATCCTCTTTTAAGTTATTGATTTAAAAAATACAAAGCAACCTATCTAATAGAGACAAATCCTTGAGAAGCCCGATATATCTGGCTTTCCTAGAGTTAATATAGTTTCATTAACACACTTATCCACAGTTTTAGTGGATAACTACCCACAAGCATTGATAAATATAGTCTAGCGTTGATGTCAATAAATTTTTATGTAAAATAATCTTTCTGTCGATAAAATAATCAAATGATTTTTTCTCTTATATTGCTATTGACAGTTTATTTTTGAGTGGCTAATATCACTTCCGTACAACGATTCCCTTTTAGTTCAGTTGGTAGAACGCCGGACTGTTAATCCGTATGTCGCTGGTTCAAGTCCAGCAAAGGGAGCCAAATTCTAAAGCCTTGTCTAAATGACGAGGCTTTTTTTTGTCTATTTTTCACCTAAAATTTAAAAACCTATTCTTTCTAAGGTTGTTATCACGCGCTTAAAGGCCGATAATAACCAGATAATCTATTATCATAAAAATCATTGGCATGACTGAGTATCTGTTACTACTTGTTGGTACTGTTTTAGTGAACAACTTTGTACTGGTTAAGTTTTTAGGTCTTTGTCCATTTATGGGCGTATCTAAAAAACTGGAAAGTGCAATTGGAATGGGGCTTGCGACAACTTTTGTCCTAACGCTCGCTTCAGTATGTTCGTATCTTGTTGAAACCTACATTTTAGCGCCTCTTGGCATCGAATATTTGCGAACCATGAGTTTCATACTTGTGATCGCCGTTGTTGTTCAATTCACCGAAATGGTCGTGCATAAAACCAGTCCTACTTTATATCGTGTTCTTGGTATTTTTCTTCCGTTAATCACGACTAACTGTGCCGTTCTTGGTGTTGCATTGCTTAATGTCACTGAAAATCATAATTTCATTGAATCTATTATTTATGGTTTTGGTGCAGCCGTTGGTTTTTCATTAGTACTCATTCTCTTTTCTGCTATGCGTGAACGAATTGCAGCAGCCGATGTGCCCCTTCCTTTTAAAGGCGCTTCTATTGCTATGATCACTGCTGGCTTAATGTCTTTGGCCTTTATGGGCTTTACTGGTTTAGTGAAATTATAAACATGAGTTCAATTCTTATTGCTGTTATTGCTATTGCCGCACTCGCCTTAGTATTTGGTTTGATACTAGGCTTTGCGTCAATCAAATTTAAAGTTGAATCCGATCCGATTGTTGAACAGATTGATGCCATTCTTCCCCAAACTCAATGTGGTCAATGTGGCTACCCTGGCTGTAAGCCTTATGCTGAAGCCATTGCTAATGGCGACATCATCAATAAATGTCCTCCCGGCGGTCAAGCAACGATCGAAAAGCTTGCCGATCTCATGGGAGTTGATGTTCCAACCTCAGACGATGATGTTGTGAATGTAAAAAAAATAGCCTTCATTCATGAAGACATGTGCATTGGTTGTACTAAGTGTATTCAAGCCTGCCCAGTTGACGCGATTGTAGGTGGAACAAAAGCATTACACACCGTTATTGAAGCCGAATGTACCGGCTGTGATTTATGTGTTGCTCCATGTCCAACCGACTGTATTGAAATGATACCTGTCAGCACAACACCTGATAACTGGAAATGGGACTTACAAAGTATCCCTGTTGTTAATCTTCCGGCAGATAAGCCTTCTCAAGCATCGGAGCAGTAACCCATGTTGTCCATTATCGAGAAAATTAAACAGGGTCACCTTTGGGATTTTCATGGTGGTATCCATCCCGCTGAAAATAAAGTTATCTCTACACGCAACGCCATTCAGCAAGCAGGACTCCCTTCTGAGTTAGTCTTGCCACTAAAGCAACATATTGGTGGTAAAGGTGACATTCTTGTTACTGTTGGTCAAGGCGTATTAAAAGGCCAACCGCTCACACAAGGTAATATTGCTATGTGTGTGCCCATTCATGCCCCAACCTCTGGTAGAATTATCGCGATAGAACCACGAACAGTCGCGCATCCATCAGGCTTAACCGATCTTTGTATTGTTATAGAAACCGATGGCAATGATCAATGGCTTGATAATCGTGAACCAATTACTGATTTTTTAAATGAAGATCCTATCGATCTTATTGAGCGTATTCGTCAATCAGGCATTTCTGGAATGGGAGGCGCAGGCTTCCCTACTAGCCGTAAATTACAGAGTGGTGTCGGCAAAGCGGATATTTTAATCATCAATGCTGCGGAATGTGAGCCATACATCACGGCCGATGATCGTTTAATGCAAGATTATGCGAGTGAAATCGTTACTGGTATTAAAATCTTACAGCACATCTTAACGCCTAAATTAGTCATTATTGCTATTGAGGACAATAAGCCTGATGCAATAAAAGCACTCAATGCGGAAGTGTCAGAACACGATAATATTCTCATTCGTGTCATTCCGACAAAGTACCCATCAGGCAGTTCACGTCAACTGGTTAAGATTCTAACTGATAAAGAAGTTCCCGCTAACGGACGCTCAACTGATATTGGCGTTATTATGCAAAACGTGGGCACTATTTTTGCGGTTAAACGTGCTATTTGTAATGCAGAGCCTCTGATTGAGCGTGTTGTTACTCTTACTGGTAATAGTATTGATAACCCTGGTAATTATTGGGTTCGCTTAGGAACCAATGTTCAGTACCTAATGGATATTGTCGGTTATAAAGCAGATAAAAAGCACCCTCGTATTATTATGGGAGGCTCACTGATGGGTTTTACTCTGCCTCATCAACAGATCCCAATCACTAAAATCACCAACTGTATTATTACCCCAGATAGAAAAGAGCTTCCTCTTTATAATCATGAAATGGCCTGCATTCGATGCAGTAGTTGTGCTGATGCTTGTCCTTCTTCATTACTGCCTCAACAGCTGTACTGGTATGCCAAATCAGAAGAGTTTGATAAATGTGAAGAATATAATTTATCGGATTGTATTGAGTGTGGTGCCTGTGCGTATGTCTGCCCAAGTGAAATTCCATTAGTACAATATTATCGCCAAGCAAAGTCTGAAATATACGCTCGCAAGCAAGATGCATTGTCAGCAGATCGTGCAAAAGTTCGCTTTGAAGAAAAAAATGCTCGAATGGAACGTGACAAAGCAGAACGTGAAAACAAATTTAAGCTTGCCGCAGAAAATCGTCGTAAAGAAATGAAAGCAGAAAAACCAGATAGCTCAGGAAATGATGCTATCGCAGCGGCTATCGCAAGAGTAAAAGCGCAAAAAGCCGCAGCAGAGTCAGGTGTTGCAGCACCAAAACCAGCAGTTGCAGCTGCCATTGCTCGTGCTAAAGCCAAACAAGCAGAAGCTGCAAAAGCTAATTCTAACGAGCCAGATAACTCTGAGATGATGAAATTACGTGAAGAGCGTAAACAGCAAGCGCGAGAAAGAAAAGCTAAACTTGCTACTGAAAATCAAGAATCACAAGACGCTCCAGAGACTTCAGGTAAAAAAGATGCCGTTGCAGCTGCCATTGCTCGCGCTAAAGCTCGCAAAGCCACGCAAACAGAGGCAACAACAGAAACATCTACTGAACCGAATATTGAAACTCAAGGATCTGAAGAAAAAGTAGACCCGAAAAAAGCGGCTGTCGCTGCTGCTATTGCTCGTGCTAAAGCTCGCAAAGCGGCGCAAGCAGTGGAAACAACAGAAGCATCTACTGAAGCAGATATTGAAATTCAAGAACCTGAAGAAAAAGTAGACCCGAAAAAAGCAGCCGTCGCTGCTGCTATTGCACGCGCTAAAGCTCGCAAAGCAGCACAAGAAAATAACAATAAGGAAGAGTAAAAGT
>JAAGZR010000328.1 GCA_024206155.1 Aliivibrio sp. | reverse complement strand
TAAATCAGAATTAGAATCACAAATGAACTTAGAATCCAGCACTCAAAGATGTAACAGAATATCTTTGATTCTAAATATTTCAATGAGTTAATATGTTAACTAAATCACATAAATTTGTACAAAGTTGCAGTCGTAACCATCAAAGCGTATAAATTTAACTATATAAGAAGAATAAAATTTCATTAGAAAAAGAGAACTCTATGCCAAACAACAAATTAATCATGGGACACCCTAAAGGATTATTCTTACTTTTTGGAACTGAGTTATGGGAGCGTTTCTCTTATTATGCAATGAGAGCCATTCTAGTTCTGTATTTAACAGATAGAACAATTAACGGTGGTTTAGGCTGGACAGTTAAAGACGCATTAAGCCTTTATGGTACCTATACTGCATTAATGTATATCACTCCTCTTATCGGTGGCTGGTTAGCTGATAACCACCTAGGTCAGCGTAAATCATTGCTGATTGGTGGATTTTTAATGGTCATTGGCCAGTTCACCCTTGCATTACCACACGATATCCTTCCATTTTCAGTTGAATCTTTATTCTATACAGGCTTGGCTTTCTTAATTGCGGGTAATGGTTTATTTAAACCGAATGTATCAACTATGGTTGGTGATTTATATGAAAAAGGGGACAACCGTCGTGATGGCGCGTTTACCATTTTTTATATGGGCATTAACTTAGGCTCATTACTAGCTGGTGTTGTATCAGGTTCGGTTACAGGCCTATGGGGCTGGAAAGCTGGCTTTGCTGCTGCTGGTATCGGTATGATTATAAGTTTAATCATCCAATATCTATTTGCTCAACGCTTTTTAGGTGACATTGGTGTTCGTCCTGCTGCGCACATTGCAAAAGAAAAAGCCGAAGCAAAAGGAGCGTCTCCAACCACGTTAAGCAAAATCGAAATCGATCGCTTGAAAGTAATTATGGTAATGGGTTTGTTTGTTATTGTATTTTGGGCTGGCTTTGAACAAGCTGGAGGCCTAATGAATATATACTCTCAACAATATACAGACAGAATGATTGGCTCTTTTGAAGTGCCCGCGGCATGGTTTCAATCACTTAATCCATTTTTCATCATCACATTTGCACCCCTTATTGCTATCTTATGGGTTAAATTAGGCCCTAAAGAACCAAGCTCACCAATTAAGTTTGCTTTAGCGTTGTTTTTTCTGGCTATTGGTTTTCTTTGCATGGTTGGCGCAGTTATGGAACAAGGCGGCGATCTTACAGTTAAAACATCTATGTATTGGCTAGTCGGTGCTTACTTCTTTCATACTCTAGGTGAACTATGCTTATCTCCAATTGGTTTATCATTAGTCACTAAGCTTGCACCATTGCGTTTAGCGTCACTCATGATGGGAACATGGTTTGGTTTTAATGCTATTTCTAACTATATTGCTGGTGTTGTCGGTTCGCATGTTGAAAGCCTTGGAGCATTAGATATCTTCGCTGGTATCGCTATTGCTTCAACCATTTCAGGTGTATTACTGCTAATAATCTCAGGAACACTTATTCGCTGGATGCATGGTGCTGAAAAAGCACACTGATACCAATTTTTGTATAAACAAGAATGATCATGTATTTATGTAGATAGGTATAATTTCTTATTACATTAAAAATAGAGGCGACCTTAAATTATTAAGGTCGCCTTTTTACTTTATTATTACAGTATGATTCGATTGCGATTCTTCTCTACTAATTTATCGCCGATTCCTTTTACATTCGATAAATCATCTACTGTGACAAACTTTCCATTTAATTTTCTATAATCAACAATAGCTTGAGCTTTTGAATCTCCAATGCCTATTAATAGCGTTTTAAGCTCCTCTGCTTCAGCCTCGTTGATATTAATGACGACATCTATCCCTTCATGCTTACCTGAGTCTTTGACTTCAGCAAGGGCAGCACCGCTTGAAAATAAAATAATAGCGAGAAAGAAAGAATTGATTAAAGAGATTATACGTTTCATTTGTATTCCTTTTTATTGATTAAATGATCGATATCAGATACTTCAGAAATTCGACTTCCATCTGCCATCACAAAAAGAATAAATAATATGAATAGTAAATCCCATTAAAGGGTTGTAAAAACACGACGGGCCCCATCAAGGGGCCCGTCTGTTTTATTTATCAATTACAAATAAATTGATTACTGCTCTAATAATGGATAGCTGATATCAGAGTTAGCTTTTAAGGTATCTAATGTTGCCGTTAAATCTTGCTGAGTTTGAGTTCTTAATAAACGTGCCGCTACTTGCTCAATCATCGCATCATTATTCAGCTCTAGTACACCATCCAAAGCAACAATCACATGATTACCTTGACGATCCATGACTTGCGCATAAGTTGATGTGCCTTGCTCAGGTTTCTGCAAACGATATACATCATTTGCTAATTCATCCGCTCGAGTGATCATTCTTGCTTCAGTGAAATTTAATTCATTATCAGCTAAGTAATTTGTTTCACCCTTATTAAGAGCAGCAATCACTCCTTGAGCAAGCTCTAAGGCTTTTTGTTCACCTTTTGATTGTGATAAACGAGCTACAACGTTTTGTTTAACGTCTTCTAAAGGCAAGACGGCTTCATCACGAATGTCCTCAACTCGAACAACAATAATATGTTCAGGTGCAATTTCAATCACATCAGAATTCAAACCATCTTCTTTCACTTCAGCACTGTAGATTGCTTGTAAAACCGCTTGACTTGCTAAAATTTCTGGTGCATCAATCTGAGAGAAGAAATCAGTTGTTATAATTTTCGCATTTACCGCTTCAGCAGCATCATCTAAAGAATCCGGTGATTCAAATGCCTTCTCTGCTAGCTCTGTTTGTAAGCTATAAAATGCATCTGCTGCATGCTCATCAACAAGGAAAGCTTTTATTTCAGCGCTTACTTCTGCCAGAGGTTTTGTTGTTGGCTTTTCAACACCGTTCAATTGAATAATGTGATAACCAAATGCAGATTTAACCACGCCAGAGTGATCGCCAACATTAACTAATTGGAAAGCGGCATCTTCAAATTCAGGATCGATAACACCACGTTCAATCCAACCTAAAGAACCACCTTCTTTTGCTGT
>JAAGZR010000327.1 GCA_024206155.1 Aliivibrio sp. | reverse complement strand
GGCCGTAATGACCAGTTAAAGCAGGTGATTGAGTGGATCGAAGACGAAGGGTTTTATGACCATATTACATATGACCCTGATTATGGGGTTCAAACATACGACTCTGGATTTATTGCAAACCTAAAGAAAGCAATGCGCCCAAAGGAGGACAACCCATGACCTGGACTAACTACATTTTTAAACATCTAATACCTGCCTGGTTTTATTCGTTTCAACGTAACTTCTACATGTGGAGTGATTTAATGGCCGGTGACTATGAGGGTTATGCTCTATTGCCTGGTGATGACCCTTACACTGAGTGTTATGAGTGGTTTTGGGCATCTCTCAGTATGGATGAAACCTACCCTAAGAAGTTCTTGGATGAACTCCAAGAGATAGTAGACATGATTGATCAAAACAAAATGAAAAGAGGTTGACCCATGATCACTGACACTACCATCGACAAGCAACTGAACATCTAATGACTGAACAACACCCACTCACTGACGAACTTTGTGATCAAATCGTATCCTCAACCCCTCCATTGCCTTGCGACCAGCAGGACCGAGTCCTCAGTTATGACGGTCGGATCCTCGATGGCATGTTTGAGGAATGTTTTGAAAAACAGAAGCATCAATTTAGAGCTGTTGCTGATTGGCAGTTAGAGCAGGTAATTGAGTGGATCAAAAACTGCAGAGATTGCGATCTCTTTTACATCAAGGATCGAGCTTTAATGAACTTCAAGATGAGAAGAGAACTTCAAAAAGCAATGCGCCCACAGGAGAACAACCGATGATCAAACTACTTCGGTTCCTTCGGTCTGCTGTATGCTCTCACCACTGGGAAGCCATTTTGGTGGAAGAGCTTAAATATAGCAGTAGTGGAATTTGCTATAAGTGGGAATTGCGATGCATAAAATGTGGAGCAATAAAAACCCTTTAAACAAATGCCTTATACTAAGCACATAGCAAACCAGGATTACCAAATGATCGTCAACGGATACGAAATCAAACCAGGTGCTAACTTAAGGGTGCTAAGAGGGGATGCTTCCGGGCGAAGCGCCAAGTTTCGCAATTTGATTTGATTAAGGAAGCACTCAAAGGAGACAACGACTTCTAAGGAATTCAACAAGTGTCACGAAGGGGGGTTTACAAGACCCCTCTATGTTTTACAATTAATTTATTAACCATAGGAAACCAACTCAATGACTGATCACCCACTTGACCCAAAACTCATTGATGCAATTTCTGAGTACAAGACAGCGGCAAAAGCCGCCCTCGCCGCCGCTGCCGCCGCCTCCGCCGCCGCCGCCCTCTCCGCCGCCTTCGCAGCCTCCGCCGCCTTCGCCTTCGCCTCCGTCGCTGCCTACGTCCCTGCCGCCTTCGCCGCCGTCGCTGCCGCTGCCTGCGCCTTCGCCGCTGCCTGCGCCTCTGGTGCGTGTCGGAGACAGGGGGACACCCTACTCCAACTGATCAAAGAAGCCCCCGTCACACAGGAGACAACTCATGACTAAACCGACTGTCACACTTTGTCGCATTGTCGGGAAGCCACCCAAACCGTTCACAAGTTGGGAGGATTTTTTCGAAAATATGTGGAAAACTCAATACCTGTACGGTGTTGAAATTAAAGCCACTAATGTGATGGCATGGAGCCCCACCACGACTGACGAAATCCGTGAGACTGGGAATCAACACCAGACTCCCAGGGAGAGTTTTCGAAACCTGATAGATCAAGGTGCCTACTCCGACGATGTTCTTGAGGCACTTGACGTGATGGAGAAAAAGGGTTATTTAGTTTGGTCAAATCCTGATAGTTTGTGATAGTATAGTCTTGGTTATCCCTACCGTATTGCAATGAAAATCTTTCTCGACACCGCCGACATCAATGAAATTGAGAGGGCTTATGAGACTGGAATGGTTAAAGGGGTCACCACTAACCCCACTTTAATCAAACGGAGCGGTCGTGACCCCGTCGAGGTGATTAAAGAGATCTCTTACCGTTTTATAGGTTTTCAATCAGTATCTGCAGAAGTCGTTGCAGATACCGCAGAGGAAATGGTTAATCAGGCATTATCTTTCAAGTCTATCCTGGAAAATAATATCACAATTAAAGTACCCTGTACTGTTGAGGGATTAAAAGCATGTCGTATTCTTAGAACAAGGGGGTACGAAGTTAATGTAACCCTTGTCTTCTCTGTGGCACAAGCAATTCTTGCAGAGAAAGCAGGCGCTAAGTACGTATCCCCGTTTGTAGGTCGGTGCATGGATAATAATATTGATGGTATCGAACTTATCAGAGATATAAGTGAGGTCTATGGCCGTAACGAATCAAATTTCACAAGTGTTTTAGGGGCATCATTGCGGAATATCAGTCAAGTAGAACAGTGTGCTATTGCTGGTGCTGATATTGTAACAATTCCTCCTGAAGTCTTTTGGGAAATGTACAATCACGAGTTGACCGATAAGGGGTTGGAAAAGTTCCAGAAAGATTGGGAAGATGTTGTTAGTAAATAATCTATGGAAATCGCACTAGTCTATTTATTACCATTGATTATTATCCCAACTCTCTGGGCTGGGATCAATGGATTCAAAAAGTAACTCTTTTCTTCAGAAATCAAAATGTCAACTATGAAAAAACTCATTCTTCACCTCGGAGGAGGTTTGCATATTAGGGCTAAAAAATGTATCGAGTTGGCTCATAGATATAAGGATGCGAAGATTCTTATATCATCTGAAAATCCTGATGCTCTTGATTACTACTATGAACAGGGAATATCAGAAGACAGGGTCTACCACGACACAACTGCTTGGGACACTGTTACCAACTTCACTCACACCTTAAATCTAATAAGGAGGGAGTATAAACCCAATGAGCTACTAGTAGTAGCTCACGGGTTTCAAATGAAGAGGGTAATGGCAATTGCTAACGCAGTGTATTTCTTAAGAGGAATTAAAATCACCCCGGTTGAGGCAGACCAGTCATCTAAGATTGATGACTATGTGCTCCAAGATGCCTTCAGGGCATGGTTTTGGAGATTTACAGGGGTATTGTTTTATTGGAAATCGGTTAGGGATGAAAGAGTTAAGACCTATACTCCCCGTAAAAACGAAGTCCCGATGGAATATTTGTACGAGTACTCCTTTAAGACTTTACCAAAAGACACACCCCTTTTGGTTAAGTTGTTCTGGCCCCTGATTACAAAAATCAGAGACTCATGGTAAAAAGAATTGTCCTTAACCTTATGATTAAAGCTATCATTCCAATTACTTTGATCGTTCTGTCGTCCAGTCTATCCGATAATAAGGTCGGATCTATGAAGAAGATTATGGCCACAAGAAGATGTTCGGATAAGTATTATGTCTACAAAGACTTTATAACCCCCAGATCTATGTAAACCACTCCACCGCTCCTTGACAGGGGGTGGTTTTTTATTGTATGATAACCTCATCTACATCAAACTTATAGGGAAATTTGAAAATGTCTAAATCAGAACGTATTCAAGTAAAAGAAACTAAAAGATATTGGGGGGACTTTGAAGGTTCTCTTGAAAGTATCATTTCTTCACTTCAATCTGAATTAGATGACGGTTGGGAAGGTATTGAAATGGAACCTTCGAGTGAAGGTTACGACCCCGTAGGTCCTTGCCTTTATAAGCATCGTCCCGAGAATGACAAAGAGTACGCGAAACGAATGAAACAACTTGAAACACAGCGTGAAAAACAAAAAAAAGAAAAACTTAAAGCAAAGGAAAGACGACATAAAGAGTATGAAAAACTGAGGAAAGAGTTTGGGAAAGACACTCTCTAAACCGTCCCGCCACCCCTTGATAGGGGTGGTTTTTTATTGTATAATGACTTCAGTTACAAAAACAGATGAAACCATTTATTGCTATTGCCGGGGGAGTAGTTGGACTTGGTGCCTTAACCTGGGGTCTTGCTTATCATGGCGTTATCTTCACATCAGTCTTTGCTCCACAATATGAGAATGTTCGTAGAAAAACTTTCGAGCAATCAAAATCTTTTCGTACTGGTTCTATTCAAGAACTGCGGAATATGCAGTTTGAGTATATTAAAGCATCTCCTGAACATAAAGTAGCACTCGCATCCATTATTCTTCATCGTGCCGCTGAAGTTCCTGCTGATGCGATGCCCATTGAACTTCAATCTTTTATCTCCAATCTACCTAACTGATCATGAAAACTATTCTTTCTATTGCCGCAATTGCACTTTTGGGAGCAACTGTCACTGGTTGCGTTGAAGAAACTTCCGACAGTAAACAACAAGGTGCTCAAGAACTAATTCTTAAGGAAGCAACTTCACAAACAGGTATGCCTGCAATCAAAAACTTCCGTGAACGTAAGTTGATGAAGCAAATTATTGAGATGAGAGATCAAGAGGGTTTGGTGACATATACTTATACTTTTCCTGAAGTAACTGGTATTCCTGTGTTTCTTTGTAATTCTGTTGGATATGGTCTTCCCGCAGCAACACAATATACCAATCCCCAAAAATTTGTATGGAAAAATGGTGATAATCATCTGATGCCTCAGGCAGATCCTAATGGTCTTTTCTCTCCAGAGAGTGCAGAAGGAACTTGGGTATTGTGTTCTGATCCTTCTGGTAATGGCAAGACTAGACCCGTTTATGTCGAACCTCGTATCATTGTTTCTCCTTTCAAATTTTAAACCAATTCCCAAACCTTCACACCACTCCACACAGGGGTGGTTTTTATTGTCAGATGACTACTGAAATTTGGTATCTTCACACCCTTCTCTAATGACTGAACCCAAGCTTATTTATAATCCAGCAACTATTGCGGAATGTGGGGGTCCTTGTGAACAAGGCCCGGAGTACTGCGATTGCGGTCAGTTATGGATTGACCAGCCCAAACCACGTGCCCCTATTCATAACCACAAACACAACTGCGTTGACCAATGAAACTTTATCTCGAAGACGTAAGGACTCCTCCAGAAGGGTGGACTCTTGTGAGCACTGTGAAAGACATGATGTTCTTGGTTTCTACTGAGGATGTCACACACATCTCATTAGACCATGACCTCGGAGACACCGACCCAGACAACACCGGGTACGATTTCATGGTATGGTTAGAGAGAGTAGCTTTCTCAGGGTATTATGACAACTATCCTTTCCCCGTTGTTACTTTCCACACTGCTAACCCCGTGGGCCGCGCTAATATGGAGAGGTCTTTGGGAAAGATTCTTAGTATGCTAAATATAAACAAATGACTAAATTCTTTCAAAAACAATCCCATGTCTCTTGATATCTGGCTGTCAATAAAAGTTGACACGGGTGGTGATGAACCATATGACCTTGAGTTATTTAGTGGGAATATTACTCACAACTTGACTCTAATGGCGAGTAAAGCGGGAATTTATGACTCACTTTGGCACCCTTATAACCTCACCGATGACGGGTCGTTCCCCCATGCGAGGGAATTAATAGTCCCTCTCGAGAAAGGGTTGAAAAAACTTAAAGAAAACCCGGGCCACTATAGGAGATTCAATTCATCAACTGGCTGGGGAGTTTATGAAGATTTTGTTCCTTTTGTGGAGAGGGTTTTGAATTCTTGTAAAGAACACCCAAAAGCAATTGTAAGAAACTCTATTTAACCCACACAATTTCCATGTTAAAAAGTCTGTTTAAACGCATCATTAAGACCCCAAATTACGATTCGGATATTTTAATATATATCAAAGAAATCTTTGTCGCAGATTTATTAATTTGGGATATTAAGCTTTTGCAAAGCTTGATACAACAAGACGAAAGACATGTGTACGGTTTTAGATATTTAACTGAAATATCTGATTATCCCGAATTAAGAAAAAAGTATAATGACATAAATTTCAATGTAGCATTAGGGTTAAGGAAGGATTTTATCAATCTAGAAGCCGAGATAATAAGGATTAAAAGAAAAAATGGGATTTAGATGTATTTTTTCTCGGTTACGGGTAAACCGTACCTTGACCTGGTCCTCTTCCTGACCTATGATGTCCAGAAAGAAGGTAACCAGTGAAACTTGAAATCGATGATCACTCAGGCTTTTTTCACTGGAGGCTATGGGATGGACCGGATTATGTCGAATTCTACGGGGGTTGTTCCGAATCACTCGGGGGTGCCATTGAGCAGGTAATTAAACAACGACAACAGAATCTAACCTGGACAACAACAAACCACCATGACTTACATTATTAAACACGATCATGCACAGGGTTGGTCTTATCCTGGACTTGTCTGCTACGTAAAGCTATCGGATGAAAAAAATTTTAATGAAACTTATAATCCTTGGTATGCCACCAAATTTTCCTCTAAAAAGGAGGCAAAGGATTGGATTGATATGTACTCACCTTTGGAAGACGACTCAACTGTAGTTGCTTATAAAAAGGAATACGATCGGTTTAAAGAGTGGTGTGATAAAGGGATGATTAAAAGATCAATAGAGTGCATAGATCCTTCTATTTCCCGCCCATACAATGACGAAAAACTTGAAGATGTAATCGACTGGTGGATAAGATCTAATGGCAGTTACATAAAGGAGGAACACTACAAAACATGGCCTAAGTTACTCTCAATAGCCTGTCATTTAGTTGATGTTGAGTTTTTTCGTGAAGATGGAGTATCTTTTCAAATAAAAACTAGTAGAGATGGGGACTTTAAAGTTTTTGAAAAGGAATTAGAACTCGTTATCGACAGAGTAACTCGTATAGATGAAAGAGGATTTTTAATTTTCTCAGTATTTGATCATTACTTGAGTGAGGGTGGCAATAGCGTCTGCTTGTTAATTCACCCCAAAACTAAAGAAGTAGAGATATCGGGTCGGTATGAAGGTGTCATTGAATTCACAAGTCTTAAAAAAGCGTTCAAATATCTGAAGAAAAATAGGTATTATGAGTAAGTTAAAAAAACTAAAAGACCACAACGACTAGGTATTCAGACGTGCGTGGCAAATGTATGGACACTTACACGGGTCAGGTCATACCTTGCTGTACCCCTTTGCAGGTATTGTGGCTATACTGGAGAGAGATACTGATTGAGAAAATGGGCAATGAAGAAGGTTCGGACCTGAAGATTCCCGGGTCCTCCTATAAAACATACGACGTGTATGCAAGATCAGACGGCGGGTGTGAAACAGCGCCTAGACCTGAAGAAATCTTTACAACCCAACAACTAGACGAATGGGCTAAGGAGAATGGGTATGTCAGGTTTTATTAATCCTCCCGTCATACGCACATACACGGTCACTGCTCGCCGGAAAGGTTGTGTCAACATAACCTTAAATCTTCTGGCACGTTGTCCTTCCCATGCTACCCTGGTTGCAGCCGAGATTTTACCAGGATGGTTGCTCTCGGTTCCTTCACTCACCCCTGAGTGGGAATAAACACACACCTGCAAGTTTCAAATGGCAAAACGAACCCGAATTTCAGTTCGCAAGGAAAATCGGATCTGGGATCTCCGGTGCCAAGGTTATGACTACGACACGATTGCTAAGATCGTGAACACCTCTTCTTCACTGACCAGAGTGATCCGTCGTGTAGGCAAGAGGCCTGAGACAGGGCTACACAACCGTAAGCGTTGGTTCCTGGACGATCACCAGGTCGATTCTATTCGTCTTCGTCGTAGTCAAGGTAGGTCAGTGTCTGCGTTAGCGAAGGAGCAAGGGTTGTCTGTCTCCTCGATCTACAGACTATGCTCCGGACGTACTTACTCTGAGTCTGAGGGGGGTGAAGGTTATAACTTCAGCTTCGCCAACCGTTTAGTGCAGGGGTCATGATAATCTTGCCCCCCAAAGAATTGGTTTCCATAGCCTGGTACCTCACCACTTTCAAGCCCCTTATAGACGTATATTAATCTTTTCTCTAATTTTGAGCACACTACGGTATGAACAAGACTGAACGCAAGCTTCTGGAAACTTTTGATCCGGGGTACCATTCTATGGTGCAGGAGCTAAAAAAGAATCAGTATGAATTCTTACGTAACATTAAGACCTCACCGGTTTTAATTGTTATTTTATTGATGTCCTTGTCGGGTTATATTTTTACTAAGGCCGTGTCTTCAAACCCCGTTGTGGTGAATTACTTTTTCTTTACATCTCTTTTTACTACGGGGTCCCTAATCTATTTATACGGTGAGCATGTTTCTGATTATCACCGTAGACGTCTTCAAATCATTCGATACTATGAACAGAACTGAACACAGGATGCGGATGTGCTTTGATCCGGAGTATTCAAGTTTGTATAATTACTTTTTGTCCAGAAAAAGTAGTATATTAAAACTTGTGATGGTATCTTTTAAGGTCCTAATAGTTTATGTTCTGTTATTTTCTGCTATGTGCCTTTATTTTTTTATAGACTGCACTTTATGTACTAGATCCATCTACAAGAACATTATGGGTAGGTACTTAAACAAATGAACAGAGCTGAACACGAGATGAAGATGTGCTTTGATAAGGAGTACTCCGATTTGTACGAGTACTTTTTGTCCAGAAAAAGTAGTAAATTAAAACTTTTGATGATAACTTTTAAGGATGGGGCTTTAGTAACCTCTACATCCTCTTTAATGTTATTTTTACTAGGTAATTTTGGAATTTATATTGCATCTTTAGTTCTTAGTGTTCCTTTAAAATTATTAACCTTTTTAGAATTTTCGGGTCTTGTACTAATAGTATATATTCTGAGATTTTCTGTTATGTGCCTTCGTTTGTTTATAGGCTACACTGTAGATACTATATTCAGTTACAAGAACACTGTGGGTAGGTACTTAAACAAATGAACAGAGCTGAACACGAGATGAGGATGTGCTTTGATCCGGAGTATGCATGGTGGTATAATTTCTTTTTGTCCAGAAAAAGTAATAAATTAAAACTTTTGATTATATCTTTTATGGATAATGCTTTAGTAATCTCTACAGTCTCTTTAATGTTATTATTACTAGGTAATTTTGGAATTTATATTGCATCTTTAGTTCTTAGTGTTCCTTTAAAATTATTAACCTTTTTAGAATTTTCGGGTCTTGTACTAATAGTATATATTCTGATATTTTTTGTTATGTGCCTTTGTTTGTCTATAGACTACACTGTAGATACTATATTCAGATACAAGAACACTGTGGGTAGGTACTTAAAAAAATGAACAGAGCTGAACACAGGATGCGTATGTGCTTTGATGAGGAGTATTCACGTTCGTATAATTCCTTTTTGTCTCGAAAAAAAGTTTTAATAGAAGTTTATAATGATATTTTTAAGGATGAAGTTTCAGGACTTATTGTAGGTCATTTAATAGTATTTTTACTAGGTAATTTTGGAATTTATATCTCATCTTTAGTTCTTAGTGTTCCTTTAAAATTATTAACCTTTTTAAAATTTTCGGGTATTGTCATAATATCATTTATTATAGTGCTTTCTGTTTTCGTACCTTACTTTTTTATGCTCCGCACTATGTATATTAGACCTATCTACAAGAACATTATGGATAGGTACTTAAAGAAATGAACAGAACTGAACACAGGATGCGTATGTGCTTTGATCCGGAGTATTCACGTTCGTATAATTTCTTTTTGTCTCGAAAAAAAGTTTTAATAAAAGTTTATAGTGATGACCTCAAGTCTGAGACTATTCTTCTTATATGTGGATTATTAATTTCTATTAGTGGTTCTTTTTTAGGATTTTTTATATCGAATGTATTCCTTAGTGTCCCGTTTGATTTGTCAACAGGTTTAGAAATTTTTACTATGACTTTTTCAGTATGTTTATGTATGTCTTTCGTTAGAACTCTTTTTACTATTATTACCTGCATCTTAGGAATTCGATCCTTGTATAAGATATTTATTTTAGAATCCGGTACTGGTTAAACAAACCAACAGAACTGAACACAAGATTCGGATGTGCTTTATTGTGTTTTTGTTCTTATTTCCTCACCTTTGCCAAATTTTAAAGGATATAAAAGGATTATGTCCCCCCGTATAAGGTAAGATATATGCATCTAAACAGAGGACAAAGACGTGAACCGGATACGAATCGGTATTTATTTGATTTCCCAGGCCCTCAAATACCATGGTACTGACAAGTTTTGGGACGTAATTGGTTGGTGGCATGGTGAGGTGCACTATACTATCCCTCGAATCAGAGAGGAGAAAACTATTGATATGTCTTTAACAAAGACTTTTTTACCGGGAGACGGCTTTATCAGTACGATGGGTGAAATTTCAGGTGATTACTCCGTGAATGTAGAGAATCAATTTACATATAGCCATATTACTTCGACCTCAGGGTCTTGGTCTTTTGGAGATTGGAGACTTAATTGCTCTAAACGTCCGAACTTTGTCCGTAGAGTACTTATTAGTCTAGTTTTTGGTTTTAAATGGGAAGACAGTGAAGAGATAGAGAGGACAAAAGAAAACCGAGCAGAATATCTCAGATTGCAAGAGTTCTTAGAGTCTTAACCGTAAAACTTTACATAGCCTTCCTGCTCAGCCCAGTTGCCTAAATCGGCATCATCAAAAAGATCCGAGGGGCCATAGCTAGATTCCGTTCTCACGTGTCCCGGAATATCTGACTCCTCTAGAAACCCATTCTCTTCAGCCCATTCCCCCAATTCTCTATCCTCAAATAAATCCGATGGTCTTAACATGCAGTCATTTTTCACATATCTTTCAATGTCAGAAATCTCTATAAAATCATTCTCTTCAGCCCATTCGGATAAATCTGATTTAGTAAAGATATCTTCAGGCTCTAAGTTTACCTGAGCCCATTCTGCTAATAAGTCAGAGTTAAAGATCTCGTCAGGATGTAGATTCTTTTCAGCCCATTCTGATAGAAATTCTGTACTAAAGATGTCGACAGGGGACAGGTCTTTGTTCTTGACAAACTTCTTGATCAGGTCAATTACCTGTTCAGTGATTTTAAGATTTTTCATGGGTGAGTACCTGTATACAAATAGGCCGCACCAATAAGTATGGTACTGAACATAACGAAAGCGATAGATGCTATGTCTTCACTGTTCATGGTTAATCCCTCTGGAGCCAGGAACGGATGTGATGTGGCTAGACGGGTCGGGATTGCCTAAATTCATCTGATCCGTAAATCCGTCCACAGGGCCTGTGGCACGGGATACCATCTCGTGAACAGTACGATTCGCCTTGGACCATTTCTGGAGCCAAGACACGGGCTCGCCGCGTTCTATCCTTGAGCAGAGGAATTCGACCTTAAGTCGTGTGTCTGTAGAGAGCATTAGTCGGTACGATAGGAGTTTGTAGTCACAATTTTACGGGAGTATAATGCTTCCAATCCAAATCAGGATAAGGAGGGATAAAAAGAACGCCCCCATTGCTGCAAAGTACTCTGTAGGGGTCATTAGCATAGTGGGTAGTTAACAAGGTTTGTCAATTACTATTCTAGCAATATCTCTTACTAACGCAACTGGGTTTGGAAACAAGGTCAGCAATTCACCACTATCGTCCCACTTGCCTACACAACGATCTGTGACAGAATCAACAAGCCATTTGCCACGCGCAATAAGTTCGGATCTATCGTTGTTTATCAGCAGTTCTTCTGGAAGTTCGACCTGTTCGAATTTTTTACGTTGCGTTTTAATTACCACATTCTCTTTTCCTATAACTCTCACCATGTTGTTTGCAAACTTCTTGATAGCTTGAATTTCCCTCTGAGAGAGTTTACCATTCACCTTCGCCTTGCGAGCAAGATTCACAGCCACGGGGGAACCGAGACACATGCTGCAGTACCGGATAGACTCAGGCCACGTCAAGTCTGGTTTCATGGCTCGTCAGTCGAACGAAAGGTGATACCCGGTAACTATAGTGAATAGATCTGGCAAGAACCAGTCACACACACAAAGATATTCACGTTTTTTGAGCCCGCAGGTAGAATAAAAATACACATTACACATTACTTCGGACTCTCCATACAATGATATACCATCATATTCACTTATTTGTACTTTGTATTCCGGTACAGAAAAATCTACACGTCTAGAACCTTCTACGAAATCGTGCGCATTGCACATTAGAATTAGGTTATCTCTACCATCTAATTTTTTCAGGATGTGTTGGGAGAAGTTCATGTCAAACCGCTAATAAATTCAAATAAGGATTCGAGTGTAAGGAAAAAATAAATATTATAAGATCCCAAGACTTCTAAGTTCCAAACTCCCCAACAATCATATGTGCACTTAAAAAGAGTTTTGGTATCTGATAACTTAATTACTGCATATTTAGCAGCATTTACAACAAAAACATGAACTTCTTTTACCCTTCCAAGGAATTTTTTATCCATTACAAATGGCCAAGAATTTTCTCCGAAGAATGATAATAAAATCTCAGGAATTTGATCGGAGGAGCAGGGAGTATCCATTTATAAAATACCGAAGGTTTCTGTGCAATTCAGCGAACAGTGTCGTCTCTAACCCCCGTTGTACTTTTAAAAAGAGTGCGAATATTTTTAATATCTTCGGCCTTTTTTAGATTATTATCTCTTCGAGTAACACAGTTTTTTATATATGACGAACTGGATTCACCGAAAGTTGATAAAACTGCCCTCTCTCCGTATTTCTCATATTCATCATTGTAGTGTTTAACTAGAACCCCTAAGCTTACATACACCAAATGACTTAGAATTCTTCTAGACAGTTTATTAATTAAAACTCTACGGTAATAATTACCAGCTATACTATCTAATGTAAGAGGTTTAACAAGATCATGAATACTTACCTTTACCCCCGGATCTTTTACTTTCATTGCTTCATATCCTCAACTAAACACTGCAAGTACTCAGTCACGATGCGCTTGCCCTCCAAAGACCCTGTTTGTATACTTAGGTACCTTACCACCTTACGGTACGATTGGCCACTAATGTCTTGATACGCGGCCCGAGCCTCCCGATAGGCCGCATTAACTTCGCTCTGTCTAAGCCTAAGGTGGTCAGGGACTTTCACAACATGCAAGCTATTAGATGCCCGGGAAACCCCCACATACAACAAAGATTGACGATTGGGGGCTTGAGCGAAGCTCAAGGTGTTTAGGTAAACGTTCTCGATAGTCGACCCCTGGCTCTTATGCGTAGTAACGCTGTAAGGGGTCTGTACGGTAGTCCAGTGAGCCCGTATCTTCTTAATCTCAGACAGAACCGCCTTAGAGCTAGCGATCTCCTTAGCGATCTGGTGACGACGTAACCGACTCTGTAACTCCTTCAGATGGCTTTCGACCAGGGAGGTCTGGCATGGTGGTATTGCGCGAATCATCCCTGTACCGTGTGTCCCTTTTACGATAAGTTCATACGAATGCCAAGGATATTTAGAAGAACGAGTATCTTTTTTGACGTTTATTACTTTCACCAGCTCACCGTTATATCCGATACTTTTTTTATTTTCCCTCATCATAAGAATTTCGTCTTTAACGAACGGAATCTTTTGAACGTCGAAGCCGAAGTAATGCTTAATGACTCGATCACGAACCTGCCTACCCGCACTTTGGACTTGCTTGTTTTTATAGGAGATATGTCGGTGGTAATAAGTAGCCTCGTACCCCCTGCTGTCATTAACGATATTGTCAACCATCGTATTGATCATGGACTGTTCTGTCTCGTGTACAGTAATGGACTCCCCCGATTCTCCCACTTGGGTCTCTTCAGGGAACCATACAGACTTACGATTACGCTCTGCAGCAGCATGGATTACCCCCTGCTGACGCATCTGTTGAGTGAGTGTGACAACTTCTAGGTTTCCTGTCCGGGTGTGGACATCAGCTTTTTTCTTAGCAGACTTTGCCATTACTGGCGGAAGTTGGTGCCAATCTCCCAGGAATATGATTTTCGCCTTACTCTGTATAAACAACATATAGTCTTGTTCACTAATCATGCTACACTCGTCCAGAGCAATAACACTGTATTTATTAATCTTATCCATTTTACCTTCGGTGAAATGCACCATTCCGTCATCGGACTGAATTCCGAACTTCAACAGAAGTGATGCAACAGTGGTCGTCTCGATTAAATGAGAGACATCTTTGTCAAGTTTGGAGTGGATATTAAGACGCGCTATGTGTGTAGGAGCGCAAAGGACCATGTTACTCACCCCCTGTCGGGCAAGTTCGGACATAGCAGAGCACAAAGTTGCGCTCTTTCCTACACCGCCAGATCCCAGTACCAGTAGTTTACTGAAAGACTGGTCGACGATTTTATCGTGAAGGTTTTGCTGCTCAGTATTAAGAGTCAGTACCATCTAAATTAGCTGTGTATGGGTGATGCTTTTACACTCTAACACAGAAACCGTCAAAAGCAGCGCAATTTTCTGGTTTATCGTCGAACAATACCTTGGCCCCAGAGGCTTGCTCGAACCGAAGATCCGGATCTGGACGGTTATCACTATTGCCGCGCATCTTCAAGGTGTGGTAAGGTATTGCGTGTCTTCTTAACCACCACTCGGTATCGGAGCGGTACATTTCTGGTCTTGCTGTCACCACGATAATCTTTATCCCAGCCTTACTCAACCCCCGTAGCGTTCGGATCGTTTCCCCCCTGGGTCTCATGGCCTTAATGTTGCCAGGATCGAAGGGTCTCTCGGCCAGAGTTCCGTCTATATCGAATGCGACAAATACCATAACGAGCTTTCAACGCTAGTGATAGCCATGTTGTAAAACTCCTCTTTAATTCTAATATCCGTACTTGGCTCAGGGTTATTACTTTCCCACAACATACTATATCCTTCAGAATAGTATTCAGTCCTTTCAGAAAAAGTAGTCTTTAGCTCTCTTAATTGATTTTCTAAGGCTCTAATTTTGTTTTTCATATCTATAATATCTCCCCTTTCTTCTGAAAATTCATGTCCTTCATTAAATACCCAACTTTTTTTTACTGACCACTCTCTAAAAGATTTATTAAATTCAAGATATTCCCTAGTTTTTTCTGCCATCAAAGGAAATTCGGAGAGATTTAAGATAAATGTTACTAGATTCCTCTTCGTGAAATTTACAAATTGTACTCCATTTATATGACTTTGTAATATTTTTGAGACACTTCCCTCTTTGATTTTTTTGCTAAAATTAATACTAACTGAAGCTTCCATTGTGATAAAATAATCAGAAATTCTACAATTGAATACATCATAAGGTTCTTTTATAACTACGTCCCACCCCCAAAACTCCTCACATTTTTCTACAAACAAGTTTAGAAAATGATTAGGAGAAGTAGAATTAAGCCTGATGTATTCTTTTTTCTTTTCTCGTTCTTCGCTGTTTAACGCACCTCTTTTTGTTTTGTAGACACGTCCGCTAATCGGGCAAGTATATGAAGGTTTAGACATTTAATTTAACGGGTTATTTAACTGGTTAACTGGACCCCTGATACGTAAGTTGGTGACTGAGTTGTCGAAAGTAAGAATGACTTTTAAACTATCTAATTCGGACTCTGAATAGCATACTTTGAAGTTGTTTGATACTTCGGGTGTAGTGTACACCACAATTGCATAAACATTTTTCCAAAAATCATCAGACATTTTAGGTAGTTGACAGTTGGTAGAGTGGAACATAGGTTTTTGTTGACAGTTGGTAGAGTGGAGGGGATATTCCCCTCCTTTTTTTACATTAATTAACCCCTTCCTTTCTATACTACCACAATTCCTCCTTTTTTGACTTACCTAATGTCTTAGCAAGTTTTTTATCTCTAATTAATTTGACTACAACACCAGAATAAGGAGAATATACAGTAGTGTTCATACCCTCGTAACGGAGTATATCTTCGGGGCAGCACTCAATTGTGAACCAATCATCGTAACCTTCATCTCCAAAGGGATTCTCTTCATTCTGAGTGTATAACTTTGCTTTTTGTTCTTTCAAAAGATTAAGAATTACACCCCAGTCGGTATCTTCGTACGATGGGTATTCTGATTCAGATTCGATATGTACACTGGTAGAAAATGAATCAGTGCTAGGGTTAATAAACACTTTATCGTCACTGATAGACTTTGTAGAAACTACCTCTCCGTTAAGTTCTACTTGAACCCTATAGGCAATATTACCAGAATACTCTGGCTTAGCATTAATAATGCCCATGAACACTTCAGGATTTTCACCGTACCTATTAGATTCTTCTACCATCGAGGAAAGAAGATCGAAGTTAAAATGATCGAATGATTTTGAAATCTGTACAATGGTGTTAGTATAATCCTGATTAGAGAGGCAATCAGAACAGTATTCGCGAATAAATTCTTCCTCTAGCCCTTCATACTCAATGAGATAAAAAATACGCCCCGGTCTGTTCTTCATGTTGGAGTTAATACGCCACTTGTTATTACTTGTCAAGATAAATAGCTTCTTATACTGACAAGTTCCATCTAAAAGTGTTAACAGTTTTTCTTGACTATCGCTATCGAAGGTTTTTTCAAACTCGTCAATAAATAAAATACAGGGCTGATTAATAGACCCTAGGAAAGAATTAAAGTTCTCTCCGCTATAGGCAGAGTTAATCAGAATCGTGGGTAGTCCGGACTCAATTGCCACTTGTCGTGCCAACAGAGTTTTACCACTGCCTTTCTCTCCTACTAACAATACTCCCGTATTAGACTCTCGACCACGGAATGTTTGGATAATACGCTCAGCATAACGAGAATTTTTCCCATACACCTTGTGTGGAATTTTAAAATCAGGAGCAGTCTCTAGGTAAAAACCCTCAAACTGATGAAATTTCAACAGGTAGTTACCGGGAGGTAACTCTCCTTTAATATCTAAGGCGTCTCCAGCAAACACCTTGTAGGTGTTACCGGATTTAATAAAGTGGGACATGGGTCAACAGGTAGGTGAACTCATGGGCCAATTGGTCCACGGTAACCTCCATTGTAGAGGCTAATTCTTCAAGTGGCATGGGCCCATAAGGAGTCTTAATGTCAGGTAGCTGGTTAATGTCCTTGATCCCGTCAAACTGCATGGCCATCTTCAGACACGTAAGTAGGTTGATTAAGTCTACAGTATTCGTTGAATACGATCTTGCACTCTTTCCAGGTAAGATTGCAGTGAGCGGCTGCCTTGGGGACATTCCACTTGGCTGAGAACAGGTTTTCCATGGCCTCACGAGTTTCCGGTCTCATCAATAAATCTCCTGGCCGAACGGGTCTAATGATATGCCGATCTCTTCCTCTACGGCAGTACGTATTAGTCTTTCATGCCTCTTAATACTCCCAACCCCTAACCCATATTCGAGAATCTTGGCTAATTCTACTCTCTCTTCAGGTATAACTTCGTATCTTTTAAAGAAAGTAACTATATCTTGATGGTTGTATTTATATTTAGTTAATAATATACAACGCTCTTTTTTCAGACGGTCAATATGGTATTCTATCTCTAATCCATAGCAATATCTTCTTGTCTCTCCGTATTTAAAACTCCAAAAATCAGACTCCCTTTTATCGTATTTCTGGTACTTATCTACGTACATGCGGTGTTCGTGGCTAAAGTCTTTGGCGTCAATTGAAAGAGAAAGGTTATCTTTCCCCCCAAGAATATCAAAAAATAGGTCTTCATACTTTTCATGATAGGCCTGGTAGAGGCTTTTCATGCGATTTTTGGAACAACCTAGATACGGTCCTCTCTCTGCCATGGCGGAGATACGCTAAAATACCCCAACAGTATAGCCCCTCCACTCGTTGTGTTCAAAACCTTCTCCCGCCGTAACACCATCACCTTCGAGGAGTTCTTGCAAGCCGCTTCGAGAGAAGCTACCTCTGATCCCGGTAGTGCCATGGTTTCCGTACTCCAACGCGAGAAGGTTCCTGGAATCAACATCGGGCAAATCACTAACAATAGTGGGCTCGATCCTCAATCCAAACCCCATAACCTGTTGCGATTCCTTGCACACATATCTGAACGTGGTCAGTGGGGAGTTAACCTCTCCGTTAGGGTTGTTGATTAACTATGGGTCATCCCCTATCTCTCTTGGAGTTTGTGAAAATCATATAATATAGATCTTCTTAGCTTCTTTGCTTTTTCAACGTGCTTATTAAAATAATTTTCCATAAAAAATCAAAATAATTGCTCTTTAACTGCTTGTGCAACAACATTTGATAATTTGGGTGGTACAGCATTTCCAACTTGCCCAAACTGGGTCATAGTTGTTTTTCGTTTGCTATGTGCTTAGTATTCGTCTTCGGTCATTCCGGCCTCAGAGGGGACATAGTGAGTCCTTTAACCCCAAGTTGCTGATGATACATCTCAGCCTGCTCAAGCGGACCGGTCCATACCGTGGCGACACCTTCGTTATGGATGCGTTCTGCGAGCCCCCAGGCAGTCTCTGGGGTCATGTTGGGCAGAATCATCACAAAACAAGATGTGACGTGTTCGAAGGTGTTGTGGTCGTCGTTCAGGACAATCACGCACCAGTTGGGGTAATGCTTTGTGGATGTGTCGGAAGTGGGTTTAGCAACGGTTGTTGGAGATGGCATGGCGGGTGGTCGAGAGTGTATGTGAGCAGAGAGAGGAGTTTACTTTTCTACCATTTTTTTAAGCCGTTTAAGATCTTTTTCTATAAAACCTACAAGTTTTTTGGCGAACTCAGGGTTGCATTCGACAATATTTTCGAAATCCTGTGAAAACGGATTTACCTCAGTTACACAGTTGCCCATGTGAACGTAGATTGTATGGTCATCGGCATGACGGCGACTGGAAAAATCAACACATACACCGACCTCAGCCAAAGGGGGCAAATGCATCCATCATCAGGACCCAAGTGCTCTCGGATTTTTACCCAAAGTTTGTTCCGAAAACTGGTCAATCCTAGTCCTCTTTAAGTACACTGAATATAAGGTGGGGGTTTGATTGCAGCAAATCGATCTTCTTTAAAGCCAGGGAGATAGCAGCACTGGCAGACGTCGTTTCAAAGGATTGGTGGTGCGTTTCGCCAGCCTTGTCTTTCCAGAAGACGGTGTAGAGGTTGTTAGTCACACTTAACTTGATTGTTTATTGATC
>JAAGZR010000326.1 GCA_024206155.1 Aliivibrio sp. | reverse complement strand
TTTTATCTTCACAAAACCGATTCCACGCTACATATAACGTCTCTATGATATCGTCATAGTTTTCGAAACACCTGTTTGCTACTTCATTTTGACGGAGCCAACTCCATGCCTGTCCTATAGGATTGTAGTGGTCAACTAAAAAAAATTGGCCACGGTTTTAAAGTTTTTCCAATATAACTTTTCTGATTTTTTAGGAGTCAGACCAGTATTATACTGATGCGGCCTAAGTTGATTGTAATATCCAATAATATAACTGATAACCTCTTGTTGAGCCTCAGCGAAACTACGATAACCTACGGTTGGCTCCATTCTGTTTTAAAACTTCTAAAGAAGCGCTCCATCGGCGCATTATCCCAACAATTCCCTCGGCGAGATAAACTTTGTTTAATTTGCAATCGCCACAGCAGTTGGCGATATTTGAGGCTAGTGTAATGACTGCCTTGATCGCTATGGAACATTACGCCTTTAGGTTTACCACGCGACTCATAAGCCATCGAAAGCGCTTTACTTGTTAATTGAGTGTCTGGAGATAAAGACATTGCCCAGCCAATCACTTTTCGAGCAAAAAGGTCGATAACAACGGTTAAATACATCCAACGATTTCCTACCTAAATATAAGTCACATCACCGACCCAAACTTCATTTAGCGCCATAACAGCAAACTGTTGGTTTAAATGATTAGGAATTTTAACGTGTTCCTGTGCCATATTTCGGTAGCGATGTTTTGCTTCTTGGCAGCTGACTCAACCAAGGCTTTTCATTAGTTTAGATGCACTGTAACGACTCAGGTTAATCCCTTGCTCTGTAACTATACCAGAAATGGTTCTTGCTCCGGCAGAGCCATTGCTTGCTGAGTGAGGTTCGCTAACTAAGCTGCGAAGTTTTACGTTTCAGCATTGATTTTCTTTACCCGCTTCAGCTAATAGTGATAACTGCTTCGATGAACATTGAATACTTCACATAATGTTTTTACGCTGTAGCTCTGTTTGAGTTTCTTGATTATCAAGAATTGTTCAGTGAGTCCTACATCAACAGAGCTGTAGTCTTTTTTAATATTTCATTATGCTCTTCAAGACGAGCCAACTTCTTTTTTAATTCTCGAATTTCGTTTTTATTAGGGGTAATAGGTGAAGCAGTTGGTGCTTTTCCGTTACGCTCTTCTCTTAGTTGACGAACCCATTAACCATAGTGGGTTTACCGACACTCATAGCTTGAGTTGCTTCTAACTTAAATTCTGCGCTAAATAGACGTCTTGTACGTTTTGTCATAATATCACCTGTTCATTGACCAAATTCATCTGCAAGATAGCTCTGGTGCCAACTCGCTTGAACCATGATAACAATAGCATGCTTGTCAACTGGTGTGGCTTGAAGAATTATACCAATCGCAGTAAATAACTGTTTATCAAAAATTCCGCCTTGTTCTTAAG
>JAAGZR010000325.1 GCA_024206155.1 Aliivibrio sp. | reverse complement strand
TCGTCAATAAATCTGATAAAGCCATTTGTCCTCCCACCCAAGCAGGCACGGTGTTGCTCTTGCGTTTAGTAGCTTTTACATAGGCTGTCATATCTTTGAACCTTATGAGTTCTAATTGATGTCCTGCAAAAAAGAACACATCCTTGGGTTTTAATTGGCTGATGAAATATTCTTCAACATGTCCTAAATATGAACCCCTACTGAATTTTACACGTACTGATGGGGCAGAGGTGATCGTTCCGATATTTAGTTTATGTAGACGTGCAATGGATTGATTGTTAACAATATAATGGTGATGTTCAGCATCCCATTCGATTTTCCGATAGCGAGGATATGCATTTAAACAGACGCCGCCTTTTTCGAGAAACAATAGGCACCATTTCCATTCACCATCGGTAAGGCTTGCAAATGTTGCTGTCTTACGAATGGCTTCTAAGGTCTCTGTGGACTTTAAACCTGGACCACAAGCCAAGGTTGTAAGGTGTTGAAGTAAGACATCGAGTGGTTTCTCTGGAGATTTTCTGTGTTCAATAATATTGTTTTGTAGTCCACGTCTTAATGCACTTAGTTCAAGGAGTTCTAGGGCATTTGTAGGCATGAATATTACGTCTGAGGTACCCCCAGGAGTATGGGCAGAACGACCAGCACGTTGTAGTAAACGAGCAATATTTTTAGGACTTCCAATTTGAACAACTTGTTCTACTGGTTGAAAATCAATACCTAAATCCAACGAACTTGTACAGACAACCCATTTTAATCGTCCATCTTTCATATTCTCTTCTATGGCTTCTCTCTCTGCTCGATCGATTGCACTGTGATGAAGAGCCAATAAACCCTCCATTTCAGGACAAGCAAAGCGCAGGCATTGATGCCAGCGTTCAGATTGATTGCGTGTATTCGTAAATAATAGGGTGCTTCTTCCTGGATCTAGTTTGGCAACTAATTCTTCATACATACGGAGTCCAAGATGACCTGCCCATGGAAACCCATCAATTGTGTCCGGGATAATGCTTCGAATTGTGGTTGAACGAGGCTTGGCACTATTGATATGAATGCATCTTTCATGTAAACCTAATGCATGTTTAGCTGCTTGATCAGGATTCCCAACTGTTGCGCTTAAAGCCCATGTTTGTAATGACGGATTCAGTGTTCTTAGCCAGCTTAGGCACAACTCAGTTTGACTTCCTCGTTTACTACCCATGAGTTCATGCCATTCGTCCAGAACCACTGTTTCAAGATTTTTGAATAGATCCAAAACTTTTGAATTTCCGATCAATACACTCAGTGATTCAGGGGTTGTTATTAGAATTTCGGGTGGGTTTCTTAATTGCTTAGTTCTTTCTGCACTTGTGGTATCTCCATTTCTAGTTCCTACACGTATAGGCCAATTCATTTCTGAAATTGGTAATTGAATAGACACTGCCAAATCGCGGCTTAAAGCCCTTAATGGAGTGATGTACAACAGCCGAACCCCCCTCTTAGTGGTCTTCTCTGCGAGCATCTTTGCTATGGGTCCGAGCACTGCTGCGTATGTTTTTCCTGATCCAGTAGGGACTTGTATCAGGCCACTAGCTCCCTCAAGAGATGCGTTCCAAGTTTGTCTTTGAAACAAGGCCGGTTTCCAACCTTGCTGTGCAAACCATGCTTCGACTGGTTTAAGGGACACCATTTGTCTACTGGCTATGACGATTAGGTTCGTCTGTAGAAGTATCTTTGATCGATTAATTCTAGTTTCAACCAAGCATCAGGTGTGGTTGCGATTCACATACATGCAAACTAGAAATTATTGTGAATCTTTAATGCCTAAGACTGAATCTTTAAACGCGATGAATATTCAAATAAACTAATCTTTTCTACAAAAAGCATGAGCTCTCTCAATGCAGTCAGCATCGTCAATTGATTTATCAGTTCGCCATCGATGGATTCGAGGAAATCGTACAGCTAGTCCACATTTATGTCGCTTCGATTCCAATACCCCTTCAAATGCAATTTCAAAGACTTGTTTTTCTTCCACGACTCGTGTAGGTCCAAACCG
>JAAGZR010000324.1 GCA_024206155.1 Aliivibrio sp. | reverse complement strand
GTCAATAGTAAATGTTGGGTTAGCGTTTGCCGTCTCAGTATTAAGACCAAACCTAGCACCAATCTGAAAGTCAAAGTACCAACAGCCATCAACATTGTAGCCCGGCAGTCCGTTGAACTGTGGGTTGTTTTGGTCTAGGTATATACTCTTCTTAGTGCCTGTAATCCTGTCATAGTCTATGTTTGAAAACTCAGGTCTGAGTATGTTGCCGTCAATGTCAAATAGTATATTACCTGAATTGTCCTGCAGGTAAGCGTTAGCCGTCTGCGTTTGGAAGTTCTCTGTAAGTGGGTATAGTACGCCATCCTTATACATAGAGATACGAACCCAATTCACATAGTCAGCAGGTAACACATACCTAAGGTTCTCACTTACGTTTAACTCCAATACCTTAATCTCCTTAAACGCATCGTAGTTTAATTCCTGTATCGCACGCTTGGCGTGGAACAATACCTTGAACCGCTCCTCGTTATTAACAAGGTTGTGGTTTCCTGCATACATCAACATAAAGTTGTTGACTATATCGTACAGTGAGACATACTGATATGAACCCCAATTAGCATCCTGAGGGCTGTTACCATTATTGTCATAATATTGATATTCTGATATATATGCCATTATAATTCTTCTTGGTTATTTTTTTGTTCTTCTGTCTGTCCAAAGTTGTATACATCAGCCTCTCTTATTGAAACGCCTGCATACTGAAGTATCTTAACAACCAAGTCAGCCTCAGCATCCAACGGCAACTCAAAGTCTTGGTAGTCGGCATTTGACGCATCAAACGAAGGCTCACCATTAATCAATGACACATACGTCCAATTAGGATCTTTAGGGTATCGTATATACTGAGACACCACCCTCCCTACAAGATTCACCGTGTCAGGGTATACATCAATAACTGCACCCTCATGTGTGTATGCAGGGAATAAAATACTTGGGCTTATCAACATGGAATTGTTAAGCATAGTAATCTTGCTGTGTGTAACCTTCTCAGCTTCGTTAAACCTAGTACCCTTCTGATACACAGTATACGGTCTAGGGAACGAGTCAAAGAAACTACCTGTAACTAAAAGAGTTGTGTCAGACACCACATTTATTACTGTAACATACTGAACGCCTCCATTCTCAACGGCAACAATGTCACCCGGACTTACTGACGATGTAAATGTAGCAGTCGAGTCAATCACCTCATTGCCACCAACAACAGAACCCGTTGTCGTTCCTGCAACTAAATAGTCTGAATATACCAATACCTTGTTGAGCATATAGTAGTCGTCACCCGTAGTGGTATCTGATGGCGTAAAGTATTTATTTAAAACCTGATTAACTAATCCCTTAGTCTCTGAGAATACATCTATATCCTCCTCTATTTTTTTTGTAATGTCAGCATACCCTGTGCCTGATGACCTTGCATTCTCCTTATTTATCTGATAGTTGTATGAATACAAATAACTCTCAAACAAGTCCAACTGTGCCTGCTTTGCAAACAGGTTAAAGTCAGATGGAGATAGATACCCGTAATTATTCTTATTAAGAACAGAGAGAACTGTATTTCTAACTGTGTTTATCATCCTAAATCTTTTTACAAAGATACACAAAAAAAAAGACCCCTTAAAAAATAAGAGGTCTTGTCTTTGTCATCCTAATTTATCCTACATTTTTCTCTCAGCAGGAGGTTCTATAGGACCTGCTTCTTGTAATTGAGTTTGTTCTATAGTAACAAGAATAGGGTCAACAGGTGTAGCTATCTCATTTATTTTCATACTATCGCACTCAGCAATATATGGACCATACTCTAAACCATCGTTTAGTATCTCAATACTGTTAAACCCTCCAAAATCATCTATATAAGTAAACTGTATAGGATATGGAGCACTTGGAGAAACAGTTATCAAGTACTGACACAAGTCTCCTCCTCCTCCTCCTCCTCCAAAATCAGGACCTAATACCTTTACGCCATTAGGGATAGTTACAGGGAATACAACCTCAGTGTAAGACCCTTGTGCTGAACTTACGATTGCCTCGTTAATGTTGTCAATTAATTGTTGGTTAGCATTAACACATGAAAGAGGAAGTCCTTCACCCGCTCCAATTATAATAAGATTGCTATCTACTAATGTTGGAATAAAAAATTGCATTGTTGGGAATAATAAAACACCACTTTTGGTTGTTTCTATAGATACATACTTTGTCATAATTTTTATTTTTAATAAGTTAATAATTAAATAGGAGCATCAAAAACAAGTTCAATAACTTCTGCTCGATTAGGCAAACTAACAGTAGACACAACCTGTGTGTGTGGAGTCTGTGCTGCATTGACTAATGCATTTTGTATGCTGTAAACAATCTCTTGCTCATCACCAACTACAGACAGTCCCAAAGTAAGATTATAACTAAAAAGAAGAACAAAGCCTGAGCCAATTGCAGGAGTAAGACAAACAAGTCCCTCTCCAATGCCTATTACTGCATCTCCATTGTTAGTGGTCGGTATAGATAAATATTTTTTCATGATATATTTTTAAAGTTCAACGCAAAGATACACAAAAAAAATAGGCATCTTTTTACAGATGCCTATCATAATTTGTCAATAATAGTCCTTAACCCTCCAAGATACTCTCAAGCATTTTGAGTGACTCAATGCCATCATCGCTTGTCAAGAATGAACCAACAATGTAGTACGGGTCTTCACCGTAAGGCACTGTAACCATCCTCTTCTTGTTTGAGCTTGTGTTAAACCACACCTCCTTCTTATTCTTTCTAAACGTCAATAAACTATTGTCGAAGAATAAATGAATCTTAGCCTGTAGCTTCAACATAGGATCTCCCAATACATTAAGGAACTCCTTAGGCTCTTTCCTTGCGAATACTAAAATGTCTCGCTTCAACTCAGCAGTTGATACCTTTGAGATGTCAGTGCCAAACAAAACTCGTGACACACTCTCAATCATATCAATCTCTAAATTACGAGCGGCAATCAACGCATCAACCTCTTCATTCAAGTTCTCAATATCCTTAGAAGCATCCTGCTCCTTGTCAACCTCTACGAACTTTCTTCCATTAAAAGGATGGTAGTGTAAGAACTCTTGTAGTACAGGGTTAGTTCTGTCAACCCTAAGCATACCATCGATAAATATAACAGGCTCTAAAATTGCATTGCCGTCCTGCTCATCCTCAAATGGACTCTTTTGATTTCGTGCATATCGTAAAGCACGGTTCATGTTTTTATCCTCATCGAAGTACATCAATGGGAATCTTCTTGTATTTCTTGTTGGCAGCGTGTATGATAAAGGTGCTGCATTCCTTGTCAACTTGTAGACCTTGTCTACGTTTTTTGTTACTGTTTTCATTTGATTAAATATTATTTAAATTAAAAAAAGGAGGGCATCAAAGACACCCTCCGTTATTATAGTCCTACTTACTCAGAGAATAAGAAGAAGTTGTTAGCACCTAAAGTACAAACAGCTCTCTCAGAAAGGAAGTGTACTTCCATTGCATCAAGGTCGCTGTTCATAGCTCCACCTGCAGAACCTGTAATCCAAGTCTTGTAACGTCTGTCCTCAGTCTCAGACGCTCGGTAACGAACGTGTAAGAATGGACGCTTGGCGTTCTTTCCTAAGATTTGGTCATACACAGATGTTGAACCTGCAGGAACTAATAGACCGTTAACTTTACCTGACCCTGTAACGCCTGACATTCCGCCACGCATAGTTGGGTCATTCAAGTATTTCCAATCAGACTTGTAGAAGTCATAACCTCTACGGAATCCTGTGAATCCTAAGTTCAATGCCATAGTTTCATCGTTGTCGAACAATCCGTAAGATGTTCCACCTGCACCGTAAGAGTTTTGAGCAGCCAACATGTCGTCAATACCGAAAGAAAATTCACGGTTAACAAACAACACGTTCTCCTCAATAGCACCCTGTGAATCTAGTCGAGATACGATAGTATCGAACTCAGCAAGAGTGTCAGGGAATCCACCTCCCCATACGTTTCCTCGGTTTTCTACAACGAAGAATACACCTTCAGAACCTTTGTTTCCAACGTTACCACCTGCAGTGATAGCACCTGAACCCGCTTCAGCAGGAACTGCTTCAATCATAGCTGTCTCTAAGTAGTCATCGAAACGTAGACGAGTCTCATGCTCAGACTTCAAATACCAAAGGTATCCGCTTGCACCGTTCTCAGTGGTCACCTCAATCCATCCGATTTGAGCCATGTCAGAACCTGACACTGCATACTTATCTTTGATGATAATTGGAGAGTTCTCGAAGATTTCATCGTCAGCCTCTAAAGACCCTTCCATTCCTGTAGTTCCCTTCTTGAACTCAGAACCATAGATGAATACGCTTAATGTCTGACCTGCAGCAGGAACTTGTCCACCTGCTTCGTAGTAAGCCACATCAAATGTACCTGCAGCAGTATCAACCGCTGTAACGATACCCTTGTTTGAACCTGTACCCGCATTGTCAGAGATCATAACCGTCTGACCTACACGGATTGCAATAGAACCTGCACCCGGTACTAATGTGTCGTTCACTGTAATTGTAGCTGTATCAGAACCTGCAGCAGCAGCAGATGTACAATCAACATACTTAGTATGTAATCGTCCTTGCTCTGCCCACTTGATAAGGTCTGAGTTTGACGGCATTTCTGCTCCTACCATTCTTAGGAATGATGAAACTGTACGATTGCCGTATCTTTCAAATTCTTTCTCATATGTATCAGGAAGATACTGATTCAAGAAATCGAAATTCGTAATATAATTGCTCGCTAATGGTACTTGCTCTGCACTTGGCTGTAAAGCAAATCCCGGAGTTGCACTAACTGATCCTGCCATTTTTTCTAGTTTTTAGTTTTTTAATTGTTTATTTTTTACTTTTTATTTTCAAGCCTCTACCCGTTGAAGGATTTACGGCTCTAATTTTGACTCCTCCATTGTTTGTAACCTCAGGCGTGCTGCGTGTTGTCATGTTTATGTTTTTTGTTTTACGCATCACATCCTCAGTCGCATACGCCTTGCCCTGCTCATAAAAGAACTTGGCGAATTTCTCAGGATTCATCGCTACGGCTAATGACTTATGGTATCCAACTGCATCGTTTAAAAGCCCATCGTCATCCAAAAACTTCTGAATAAAAGTTGACGGATTCTTTTGAGCATTCAACAATTCCTTTGAATCCCCCGGAGAGTAGATGACCTTGTTGTCTCCATCAACAGAGAACTCAAAACCTTTGAACTCTCCTCCGAATACCTCGTCAGTCTTCTGCATAAACCATTCAGATTTACGCTTGGCTTCCTCTTCGTAAGTTGTCGCCTGTTGAACATATTGCTTATAGTCTTCCAATGCCTTCTTGTCTTCCTCAGAAATAGAACTCCCGCTTGACTCAAGGGGAACTCTGTACTTTTCTTTCTCAGCCTGAAAGTATTGTTTGGCTTTAGCAATTGCCTTTTTCTTTTTTAACTTAATCTTCTTTACTGATGACTCATCGTCAAAGTCTTCATCATATAAATAATCTTCCATGAGTGCCTCGATGTCTTCCTCATCAAGACCTTCCTCAGTAGCAGTCAAGTAATCTTTAAGGAGTTTGTCAGGGTCTATGTTATCAACATCTCTATTCAACTTAGAGAAGTCTTCAAAACCTCTGCCTGTATCCTTCTTATATTTCAAATAAGCAGCCACATCCTCAGGGAGTTCTTCAGCCTCTTCTCTTTGCTGAAATAAATCCTCAACAGATGAAACCTCCTTATTGTACCTATTCTTAATAAATGAAAGAACGTCTTCTTCTTTTAATTCTGCGGTAACTTCAGCTTCAACATTTGTTTCAACTTGTTCACCAACTTCCTCATTAGTATGCTCAGTAGTATCAGTGTCATTGTTTTGCTCTTCATGCGATTTTAATAATTCACTTTCTATCTCCTGAACAGACTTCTGCTCTATGCCATCAATGGCTTTTACTTTAAATTCCATATAATTAAATTTTTTACAAAGTTAATAGTTTTTTATTTTATATTTTTTATACTACCGAGGAGAGAACTCAGCTAGGTCAAAACCATCCAAACTGTCCTCATTAGACTCAAAGTTTAATGGAGGTAAGTTGTTCTTACGTTGGTTGATCAACTTGCTCTGCTCTGTGTTCTGCTGACTGATACGCTTAGACTTAGCGTCCTCCTTCATCTTCTCTCTCTCAGTCAAGCTTGACACCTCCATGCCTCTCAACTGAAGGTTCATCTGAAACTCTCTCTCCATCAACATCAACTTCAACTGAGCCTCTTGCTCTCGTAGTTGCATTCTGCTTTGTAGCTCAGTCTGTGAAGCCTGTAATTGAGCCTGTGCCTCCATCTGAATCTTCTGCATAGCAGACTGTGCTGCCATCTGCTGAGACTGCATCTGTTGCTGTGCCTGAATAGCCTGCTGTTGCATAGCCATCTTCTGCTCACGCTCTTGCTTCATCTTACGCTTAACCTTCAGCAACTGATTGGCTAGCTTTATATTCTTAACCTCCCTGATGTCTATCGCATCCTCTAGGTTTATGTCACCCTTAGATAAAGCCATCTGAACATTCTGCTCAAGTAGTGCCTTCTGCTCCTCATCAGGTGCTACCTCTATGAAGATACCAAAGTCATATAAGTACAATTCTTTTATATCCTCAAGGATAGAAACGTTGTACTTACCTATCTTGTTTATGAAGTCATCCTTAAAGTCAGAGTATTCTAGTATGTCACTTATTCTATATGTCAACGCCTCTGATAACGACCTGAACATATATAGACTTCCGTCAAGGATATGTCTAGTCGCAGTGTTTGAATTAAGTGCAGCCAACTTCTGTAACCCAACCAAAGAGTCAGGGTCAGGCATACTACCGTCTCTCGCTTCATTTAAGCCTGTTACAGTGCGTAACATGTTCATGTAATGGTTATAGTTGCCTATAAGCATTTGAGCCTTAGAAGAGCCTGAATTTGATGTTAGCTGTTGGATAGGAACTCGTGCGTTGTTGAACTCGCCATCCTGTGTATATGAACGACCAATTACACTACCCGTTTGGAAGTACAACCTCAACGCATCCTCAGGGTTATATGCAGCACCTGTACCGAGGTCAACCTCGTTCAATCCGTCTGCATCAATAAACACACCGTCAGGTACAACCTTAGATATAACTTGCTGTAGCTTTAAGTGCGTGATCTGTATCAAGTCTACGAATGGTATCATACGCCTAACCAAAGACTCAATAACACCCTTATACATTCGAGGTGCAACGGCTACATAGTTTGGTAACGCATGCTGACTAGTTGACTTAGGTCTAACCATATTTTCAGCAACCTCCCACTTCAGTAAGTAGTTTGTCCCCATCACCATAACGCCATCATACCACACATCAATAGTCTTCTCAATCTTCTCGAAGTTCGCTTCGTCCATCATCTCCTGTGGTGGATTGAATTGGTCGTCCTTCTCGATAACCTTAACCGCACCCGTATCATCGTTCTTCTTCTTCTTGTACACCATCTTCTTGGTGGTCTTGTAGTTGAAGTACATCAACGTAACAGTGTCACGGTAGAATATATCATTGTCATAATACTGAGCAGTGTTATAGTAGTCGTACCAACTCTGCCCACTCTTAGATATTTCTTCTAAGTCTTCCTTGGTTAGCGTAGGGTCTATCTTGATTAACTCAGTTATTGGAACTGTTTTAATCTCACCCCAATAAAAGCAATCCTTGAAGTGTGGATCTTCGGTGTAACTATACACCACATTTGCAGGGTCTACATACTTTACCTCAACACCCGAACCCGGAAGGAACTCATGCTTTGCTGTGGCTATGCCTAATACAGTCAAATCATAGTCAAGCCTTTTCCTTAGGTCAATATACTTGTTCTCCTCAAGCATTGTGTTTATAGCCTCCTCCTCAGCTATCTCAATAGCCGGCTTGTAGTTCAGTTGCATGTACAACGCCAACTCCTCATCCGTAGATGGAAGCTCCTCAGGGTCTACAGTAAACGGATTAACACCCGCCTTGTCTTGTATAATATCCAAGATAGGTTTGGCTGCCATCTGCCCCTGTATCATCGTCTGATACCTGCTCCTCTTTGATTGAGATATTGCATCCTGTGCATACGCATTAACCTTGAACAGCCTGTCAGACATTCCGTTAACAACAATGTCTACAAACTTTGGCATGATAGGAACAGGTGTCCAATCTAAGTTAAGGTAAGATAGGTCGCCATTGATAGCCAACTCATTCTTGTACTTACCAACAGGTTGCTCACCCCTTGCGTATAGTCTTAGCCTGTGAAAGTTTCTCCATTGGTCATAAAACCTACATTGGTTTCCATCCTTCTTGAACCACTCATATTGAATAGCCTGACCAATCTGTAGCCCAAAAGAATCTGAACTCTTCTCAGCATCAGAAACAAATTGGCTTGGAAATCCTGTAGCGGAAATGTTTATCTTGACATCCTTCATGTAATAATTTGACTTATTGTTCCCTTGTTATTATATCTTGCAAAGTTAATGTTTATTTTTGACTCTTTTTTTTCAGGCTGATATAGGTGTTTCTGACACGCCATAATCGCCAAACCTGAACTGATTGACGCATCAAACTTAGTCCTGTTGGTAATGTCAAACTTTGCCCAATCCTCAAGCGTCCTTGTGAATATCATAGAGCCATACTCGTCAGATGGTCTGTATGAACCATCCATATCAATGCCGACATACTTCTCAATGTAGGACTCTATAGCTGCTGCGTGAGCCTGCTTTACATCCTCACTAGTGTTAGGTATACCCCCAAGCTCTTTCTCTGTCTTAGAGAGCTTCGTATAGTGCTTGTCGGGTCTGTTCAAGCAGTATCCCCTGTACCCCCTATTCTTAAAGTGGTATAATAGCCTTGGCTTATTGTTCTCTATAAGTATAGGCATACCATAGAATACACACGCCATCAACACATCCTCGTAAAATATCTCAGCAGTCTGAGGTCTTGCTATGTACTCCAAGAAAAACTCATTGCTAGGTGCGTCATCCATGTTGAACTTTGTAAGCCCGTGCAGTGCACCATTCGATCCACCACCGCCAACTACTCCTGATATGTCATACGAGTCACAGCCAAACGCACCAAGGTGCTCATTGGGTGGGTACATCACACCGTTCCTCTTTATAGGCGTTGTGTACATCTTTGAGCTTGGTGTCCAACTCACATAGAACCTTCCACTTTTGTTCGGTGAGAATATAACCTTGGTGTCCTTTATACCGTCCTTCCAACTAAATGATCCACGAGTAACGTGGTGCTCCATAATAAGAGAGTCGTTGTAGTCTATCTGTTGGTATATCTTCGTCAGGTTAAATATAGACTGCTTGCTCTCATCCCTGAATGCATGTGACTCAGTCCTTGGAAACTGACGATAGAACTCATTCAACCCATCAGCGTCATTCTTCAGCGAGTCGACCTCAGCCTCCCAATAGTCTATAGCCCCGTATGATATTAGTTCATTGTCTATACCCAACACAGGCTTCTCAGGAGATCTGAACACAGGCATACCATGCCTGTCAATGAATCCCTCCATGTTCCACTCCATCGGTATAAATAGGCTATACATCCCACTCTTAGTCTGTCCATTAGCACTACGCTTCTCAACGTTTGAATCCTCATAAAGCTTCTTGAAATTACCACCACCCTTAGACAGTGCATTAGAAGTAGAACCCATCATACACTTTCCAATAATCTTACTACCTAGTCTTAGACATGTCTTAGTCACTCGCCAATTGTTTAGGATGTTATTCGGCTTTATCCACTTACCACTCTCGTCATGTACTAACAGCAATAGCTTCTCACCATCGTAGCTGTTGTCGTCTGTGTTCTTCCAATCTATTGTTGTGTCTAACCCCTCTATCACATCATCCTCCGAGTCAAACATATTCTTCTTTGTAATCTTAGACGCAGGTACACGATAAGCCAACTCAGTCTTAGGTCTGTCCATACCGTCCATGATAGGCTTGAAGAAGAATGGCAGCTTGCTGTTTATTGGAACAACCTTGTCCGTGAACATCTTCTTGGCATCACCACCCGTCTTTGACAGTATCCCAACCCGTGCATCTTTTGCGAGTGTTGCCGTGTGGATACACTCAGACGATGACATGAACGAGAATCCCGAACGCCTTATCTTCAAGTACACCATACCAAAGCTTCTCTTGTCAGCCTTACACGCCTCCCAAAATATATGCAGTATCCTATTAGCATCCCGATAGTCCGGGTATCCTACGTCAATAGATGACCACTGCAGGTACATATAGTGTGAGCCTGTGATGTATGTCGGCTTGCCGTTATTCATAAACCAATAGCCCAACTCCCTATAGTCAAACTCATTCTCAATAAAGTCAACCCAACGAGACTTAAAATCCTTGGTCATCTCATTCCATTGAAAAATTGATTGTATCTTTGCAAGTTCTTTTGGTAACTCCTTACGTTCCCAATACTGCTTTTCTTTTTTGTCGTGCCTCTTAAAACAATTCTTTGGTGCTAGTGGTAATCCTATCTTCAAGTTCTGAATCTCAACAACCTTACCTAGAGTGCCATCCTTTGATATTATGACAAGGTCATACGCTTGGTCATAGCCATACGCCCAACTCTTCGCCTTGTTCTTATTGGACAGTACGCTCTTCGGTATGTAGTCTTCAACAACCCTGTATATACTATTTAGATCTTCTTTCTGCAAAACCTTGTCTTGTGTCTACCTTACTTGACCCACCATCTAACGACTCAATAGCCTCCCTCTCAACCTCTATCCTGTTTAATATCTCAAAGGCATCAAAGATTGCAAGCTTCTTTGTGGCAGCAGCATTCTTTAACCTATCTGCCGAAAGCTCATCCTCAGGGTCATGCTTTATAATATCCTCCTTGGCAACCTTTATCAGTTGCTCTACAGCCCTGTGACCCGCCTCAATAATCTTTAACTTGGTATCCTTTGAACTCATCATGATAGTATCATCGTTATATGACTGTCAAACATTCTATACATCCGATCCCCGTCAACATAAAACTCATACTCAGTCTCAGGCTTGAATGAAACCTTAGTACCCTCAGTAACGCCCATTGAACGCAGGTACTCATTAGGGTATCTCATCACGCCTACTAGCGGCTCTTCCTTTGTGTTCTTATATATATACGAGTCTTCTACAGGGACAGGCTCTACAAAGCAATACCTGTCATATGCATGCCAACCATACTCATCCTTGTACATAAAGAATTGGTCAGGCTCTATGAAGAACAAGTCATCCCTAAAGAAACTCCTTCCACTTCTACGCCTACCCTTCATGTCATTGTAAAACTTAAATACGTTGTGGTGTACAAGCAGTGTATCACCAACCTTAATAGGTCCTGTGTAACCCAATGGCAACTCTTGTACAATAGCCTCACGATTAGAAAAACGGAAGTCCTCCTCTGATGTGCTAGTTATTACCTCAACCCCACCAATCTCTTTGGTATTATTGTAACGCCTATCGTCCTTGGGTTTTGCTATGAAGAAAAATGGCGACCGCATTAGAAGTTTATGTTATACTCAATAGATATAGGCATCGATGAAGTGAACTCCTTCCAAAGCAATATCTCCTCATTCTCTCCCTCTATCCATATCTTTATAGAGTCACTCTTTTCGTCCATCATTATCAAGTGGATAGTATGAGTGGCGTTTAATATATCCTGCCCTACGATGTAGTGCATAGCCCCCGACTTGTAGTCAGGTCCTATACTTATCTTCCTAATGTCCATAATGCTACGATTCACCGGACTTGTCAGTCACCTCACCCGTTTGGATGTTGATGACAGCATCTGATCCATACTTGTCAATTAATAGTCTCTCCTCCTCAGCATACTGAACCTTTAACTCATCAACCTTTGATAAGAGGTTGTGCTGTGTGATCATCGTATCTCCTAACTGAATCTTTAGCTGATTGAAGTCGCTCATCAGCTTGTGAATATTTTCCAACTCACTCTTACTTAATTTCGCCATTTTATTTGATTTTTGGCAAATATAAGCAATTATTCTTTATTATTCCGCTTCTTTCGTTTTTCACGACCGAATGTGAAGGAGTCCATCATCTTCTCACCCGTTCTTCCTATAACGTATCCACCTATACCTAGCTGTAATAAATTCCAAAACTCATCCTCTAACGGTGGTATAGTAAACCCAAACAGTGGGGCTAAGAACTTAACATATATAACAATGAATCCAAAGGCTAACATAAGGATAGGTCTCCAACTTCTCTGAAGGAAGTTACCCTTAGCCTCCTCAATAATAATGTCTGTCTGCATCTTCTGCAGCTCTAACTCTTTCTGTATGAATATCTGCTTCAGTGCAATCTCCGCCTGCATCTTCTCTTCCTTAGACGTAATAAGCCCGTCAAGACCTCCAAGGACATCCTTAACCATTGTTCCACTAAACCACTCAACAACCTTATTCATACTCTTTCTTTGCGTCAAAACTCGGACAAGCCTTTGTAGAAAAGTCTCTGTGCGCATATACTATAGCGTCAGGATACATCGACTTCAACACCGTGATGAGGTTTAGCAGGCTTAACTTCTGACTGTCTGTCCGGGTATCCTTCGGAGTTTTCCCGTCAGACTCTACCCCACCAACGTAACACACACCGATACTGTCAGAGTTGTGCCCCCTCGTGTGTGCACCTACCTTCGCTACATCCCTACCAACAACAACCTTTCCATCTAACTCAACAACGTAATGGTATCCAATGTCTGACCAACCATTTTGGTTTACATGCCAACCACGGATAGTTTCAGTACTTATATCCTGCCCCTCCCGTGTTGCACTGCAGTGGACTACTATCTTCTTAATTGATCTCATTTGTTGTTTATGATAATCTTTTGGATTGTGTATACTATTGTACTAGAAAGTAACAATATCTTTAATAACATCTCAACCTCTGTGAATGAGATAGCCAATACTCCTGAGTTTATGCACCATATTTTTACGTCATCCAAAGTCATCTCATTAATATAATTAGGCTAAAAACAATGCAATCATCCCTGATGCTGTAGTGTCAGTTTCATAAACTTTAAGGAATGATATTGGTAATATTGTGTTCGCAGGTACGCTTGGGATTAATACCTCAAGACCTTGCTTTGTCATAGCATTTATATCTCCACCTGTTCCTGTCCATATAGCATCAGCACCTGATATTGCAGAGTTGTTTGCTACGCCATAAAACTGATTGGCGACAGTGAAGATGTCTTCATCTAGTCTTAACTCATTCTC
>JAAGZR010000323.1 GCA_024206155.1 Aliivibrio sp. | reverse complement strand
TAAAGTAACGATACCTGCAATCGCTGAACCATGGAGCATAAAGATCACTTCATTACTGTAAGCGGGAAGCGCTCTACGCAAAGCACTTGGTAAAATAATGCGTTTATAAGTCTGAAATTGACTCATTCCATACGCTTTTGCTGCTTCTATCTCACCTTGTGGTAACCCATTAATTGATCCACGAACAATTTCAGCTGTATATGCGCCCGTATTTAATGCAAACGCCACTAAGGCACAAAATGATGCGTGCTCCCATAGCGTATCTTTCACGGGAAAAAACTGATCCATCCCATAATAAATTAGGTACAACTGAATAAGTAATGGTGTCCCACGGAAAAAGTAAATATACGCCCAAGCGGGCACCCAAATTAATGGATTATTACTGTTTCTTGCTATTGCTGAAGGGACAGCAATACATAAGCCAACAATAAGAGAAAGAGTCACTAACCAAACCGTAGTCCAAAGCCCTTCTAAATACACAGGTAGGCTCTCAATAATGATTGAAAAATCCATGCTTACCTCATATGAATGCTGAATTTACGCTCAACAAGTTTTAAAGCACCTGTTGATATAGCAGTAAATAGTAAGAAAATACACGCGACGGACATATAGAAAGTAAATGGCATTTTTGTCGTACCCGCCGCCATTGAGCTGACTCGAACCATGTCTTCTAAACCAATAATTGAAACCAGCGCAGTGGTTTTTAATAAAACTAACCAATTATTACCAAAACCCGGTAAGGCGTGGCGAAGCATTTGAGGAAAGAGGATACGACGAAAAGCCATCGCTCCACTCATACCATACGCTTTTGCAGCTTCCATTTCACCACGATCAACCGACATAATGGCACCGCGAAATGTTTCAGCCATGTAAGCACCGAAGATAAAACCAATAGTTAAAATACCTGCAATAAACGGACTGATTTCAATATAATCTGGAAGGTAAGATATCCATTCATGGTCAGGATTAGAGTTGGTCATCCACTCATTAATCCATTCATTAGTTGCGTATAACCCATTATTAAGCAGCATTTGACCGCCAAAAAATAACAGCATCATCAAAACAAGATCAGGAATACCACGAACAACCGTAGTATAGACAGTAGCAATACCTCTAGCCCAACGATAAGGTGCCATTTTAGCGAGCGCCCCTAGTAGACCTAAAAAAACTGCTAAGATAAGAGACAGTATAGCTACTTGAAGTGTAACCATGGCTCCGTCTAAGATGGAGGATTCATATCCTTGTAAATCTAACATACTGCTTCCAAGCTTTCGCTTTAATACTTAAACCAATAAAAATAATTGTCCTTTATTGATATAAATATAACTATTAGAAATAGTGGAAGAGACAAAGCTATTGCCTCCTCCCTTTTTATGCTTACCTATTGGCTTTTATTCACCATAAACATCATAGTTAAAGTATTTAGCGGCAATCTCTTGATAAATACCCTTTTCACGTAAAGATTGAATTGCTGCATTTAGCTGCTTAGTTAAATCTTTATCTTGCTTACGAGTTGCAATACCAAAGCCATCGCCAAACCATTTTGGATCAGTTAATGATGGACCAACAAATTCATAAGCTGTGCCACCTGGTTTATTAATCAGCCCCTCTTCTAATGCTGATGCATCACCAAGAACCGTGTCAATACGTCCTGCTTTTAGATCCAAATACGCTTCATCAAATGAGCCGTAACGTTTAAGATCAACACCTTTGCCAAAATTATCAGTTAAGTATTTATCGTGTGTTGTCGCACGCTGAACACCAACAGTGACACTTTTAAGTCCCTCTTTAGTCATGACTAAATCAGTGCCTTTCTTAGCTACAAATTTATTTGGGATCAGTGCGTATTTTTCAGTGAAATCAATTTTCTTTTTACGCTCTTCAGTAATCGACATAGCTGCGATAATCGCATCGTATTTACGAGCAAGCAATGATGGAATAATGCCATCCCAATCTTGCGCTACGATTTTACAGCGTGCATCCATCTCTTTGCATAAAGCATTTGCTATATCAACATCAAAGCCTTTTAGCTCACCTGAAGGCTCAGTCCAGCTAAAAGGAGGGTAAGCTCCTTCAATACCAAATCGAATTTGCTTCCATTCTTTTGCTTGAGCTGCTCCAGTAACGGCTGTAGATGCAACAACTGCTGCTAAAAACCACTTCTTCATTTCCTTACTCCTGTAACTAACGATTTTATATTTATAAGTTATTTTTCTTTATATTAATCAAATATCTATAAATTTCTAATAGATAGATGAGATAAACTGTTTTAAACGTTCTGATTCTGGATTAGTAAATAGCTTAGCGGGATCGCCCTGCTCTTCTACTACGCCCTGATGTAAAAACATCACATGATTAGATACATCTCGTGCAAACGCCATTTCATGCGTCACCACTAACATAGTTCGGCCTTCTTCAGCAAGATCTCGCATAACCCCAAGAACTTCACCAACCAACTCAGGATCAAGTGCTGAAGTTGGTTCATCAAATAGCATAACTTCAGGATCTACCGCTAATGCTCGTGCTATGGCTGCACGTTGCTGTTGGCCTCCTGATAAGTGCCCAGGGAAATAGTCCCTACGCTCGTAAAGACCGACTTGTTTTAAAAGTTGTTCCGCTTTTTCAATGGCTTCGGCTTTCGGCACACCCAAGACATGTATTGGCGCTTCAATTACATTTTGTAAAACAGTCATATGTGACCATAGGTTAAAGCCTTGAAAAACCATAGCAAGTCGTGAGCGTATTCGTTGAACTTGCTTTTCATTGGAGGGGATTGCTTCACCTAAACGATTGTTTTTCATCTCAATCAATTCACCATTGACCCAAATTTCGCCATGAGTTGGTGTTTCAAGTAAGTTGATACAACGTAGGAAGGTACTCTTGCCTGAACCAGATGAGCCAATAATCGAAATTACGTCACCCTTATTAGCCTCTAGCGAAATACCTTTTAAAACTTCATTTTGTCCAAAATGTTTATGTAAGTCTTTCACTTCTAGCGCGACAGCATCCTTCATGCGCCATAACTCCTAATTCAATACACATTAATCGTTTGCTTTTCACTTTATTCTCAGAATTTAACACTCAAAATTATCTCAAGCAACAATTTATTAACCAAAGTATGAATAGCGAACAAAAATTAGGCATGCAAAAATTTAAATTTAATTTTAAAAGCATATCATTCACTTTTAGCCGTTATTTTATAATTTCTATTCAATTTCATATTAACAATATTAAAACATTTATTTTCTGTGTATTTATGTTTAAGTACAGCACAACTAGCACATAGTATATGTACTACATGTAAACGAATTACTGCTATAATTTGTTTTTTATTAAGAATTATTAACAAATTCAATATTGTTGATACCATTAATAAAATGCATCAAAAACACTGTAGAGGATTGTTATTAAAGGATAAACTTAGCATTAACCCTATCATTAACATAATGATACCAAAGTATTAACCGTCTCATTTTGTAGTTTTCTTTCATATACAATTATATAGTGATCAAGATCAATCATTGGCTTAATTTTCGTGTGCTACACTCGGCGAAAATAACAAGAACAACATCAATATCTACTTATTGATTTTTTAATACTTAAAATTCTATTATGAGGATTCTATGTCTATAGACAAAGAGCAGAACGAAAAGAGCTATAGCGAGTTACATCGCCCAGCTTCTGAGTTCAGTAGCCGTTCAGATTATCTGGATCATGAACTACAAATTATGAAACCACGCCGCTTTGCTTTAAACCTACCTGGTCGTGACTTCCGCTTTGAAATTGAAGATCTTGTTCCTGCTTTAGCCGGAACTATCGGCATCATTGCAATGTACTCTGCGGTAATGATGTCTTGGGCTGACGGCCTTACTCAAGCATGGCCACATATCAACTTAGGTAAAGAATTTGCCATTGAAGTTGCTCGTGTTGAAATGCTTATTCCTGCTTTTTTATTCTGTATTCTAGCTTCTGGTTTCTTTAACCCTCGCGCTAACCTTGCAGGTAACCATGGTCCAATGATCCCACTTATCGGTGCGATCGCGTTAGCTGGTGCACACCCTCTTGCTCTTGCCATTTTATTAGGTGTATTCGGCTTACTATTGAGTTATTTCAAAGGCGGTTCCAAGCTAGTCAACTTAACCTCTGAAGGGGTTGCAGGTGGTCTTCTTGTCTTCCTTGGCTTTAGTGGGGCAATGGGGCAGATTAGCAATATACAAGCTTGGTCTACCGGTCTTGAAGGCGAATTAGGCTACATTGGTTTAATCGTATTAGCAGTAAACATTGTTTTGTACGCTTACCTTGCTCGTATTAACAAACGCTGGTTAGCAATCCCTGCTTGTGCGTTTGCTGGTTTAGCAGTTGCGCTTGCTCTTGGTGCTGGTTTTGATCTTAAGTTTGAAACTGAGGTGGGTATCCCTAACCTAAGCCCTGTTTACTGGTGGGGTTCAACTGAAGAAGGTTGGATGCTTGGTTTACCAAACCTACAGCACTTCTTAGCTTCTCTACCTTTTGCTATCCTAGCGGTTGCAATGTGGTCACCTGATTTCCTTGGTCACCGTATCTTCCAAGAACTTAACTACCCTCGTCGTACTGAAAAAGTACTAATGGACGTTGATGACACTATGGCTATGTGTTCTGTCCGTCAAATGGTAGGTACAGCTGTTGGTGGTGGTAACATCACATCTTCTTGGGGTACATATATGATCCCAGCAGCAATTGCTAAGCGTCCCATCCCTGGTGGTGCAATCCTTCTTGGTACAATCGTAATGATTATTGCTATCCTTGGCTTCCCTATGGATGTAGCGGTGTGGCCACCAGTAATGTGTATGGCTCTATTAGTAGGTGTATTCTTACCAATGCTTGAAGCCGGTGTTCAAATGGTTAAAGAGAACAAAGACGCGCAATCTGCAGGTATTTGTATCTTTGCCGCAGCAGTAACGAACCCAGTTTTAGCTTGGGCCATGACTATGCTTCTTGATAATAACGGTTTGATTGGTGATAAAGAACGTCCTAAGACGCTTTCTTTTGTTGACCGTATCGTTATTCCTGGCGGTGTATTAGTAATTTGTTTAATTGCAATGCTTGCAGTTGGCATGCTTGAAGGCCAATACGGCATCAAGGCACTACTATAATAGCGACACCTCACGTATAATACTTATGGGGTAATAAAATAAATTACCCCATTTTATTAAAAAAATTGAAGTTTTATTGATTTAGTTTAAGTTTTACAAGAAAAGTTTAAGGTAGTATTGAAAAATCGAACGGTTAGTCGCAATATAAATGCTTATAGGCTAAATTTTATAATCATTTATATTGTTATTAAATTGAGTGTACTGTTTTACCTCTTACGAGGATGTGGGCAGCTCAAACCCATTATAAATAGTACGTATTTTTTCTACTAAAAAGGTAGGTATATCATGGCAGAGCAATTTGCTAAAGCTTGGACAGGTTTTGCAGACGGTGAGTGGCAAAACGAAGTTAACGTTCGCGATTTCATCCAAAAGAACTATGCACCATATGAAGGTGATGAAGAATTCCTAGTTTCTGAAGGTACTGAAGCAACTAACAAGCTTTGGGCTAAAGTAATGGAAGGCATCAAACAGGAAAACGCAACTCACGCACCTGTTGATTTTGATACTTCAGTTATCTCTACCATCACATCTCACGATGCGGGTTACATTGAAAAAGACCTTGAAACAATCGTTGGTCTTCAAACAGAAGCGCCTCTAAAACGTGCAATCATCCCTAACGGCGGTGTGCGTATGGTTGAAGGTTCTTGTAAAGCATACGATCGTGAACTTGATCCTATGGTTTCAAAAATCTACTCTGAGTACCGTAAAACACACAATGCTGGTGTTTTCGATATCTACACTAAAGACATCCTAAACTGTCGTAAATCAGGTGTTCTAACAGGCCTTCCTGATGCATACGGCCGTGGTCGTATCATTGGTGATTACCGTCGTGTTGCTCTTTACGGTATTGATTTCCTAATCAAAGACAAACTAGCTCAATTCGCTTCTTTACAAGAACGTTTTGAAAAAGGCGAAGATCTAACTGCTACAATGCAACTTCGTGAAGAAATTGCTGAGCAACACCGTGCTCTTGGTCAAATCAAAGTTATGGCAGCTAAATACGGTTGTGATATCTCTGAGCCAGCAACTACAGCACAAGAAGCAATTCAGTGGACTTACTTCGGCTACCTAGCTGCTGTTAAATCTCAAAACGGTGCTGCAATGTCTCTAGGTCGTACTTCGACTTTCCTAGACATCTACATCCAACGTGATATTGATTCTGGTCTTATCAACGAAGATAAAGCTCAAGAAATGATCGACCATTTCGTAATGAAGCTACGTATGGTTCGTTTCCTACGTACTCCTGAATACGATGAACTATTCTCTGGTGACCCAATCTGGGCTACAGAATCTATGGGTGGTATGGGTCTTGACGGTCGTACACTAGTTACACGTACTAACTTCCGTTTCCTAAACAGCCTATACACAATGGGGCCTTCTCCAGAGCCAAACATCACGGTTCTTTGGTCTGAGCAACTGCCTGACGGCTTCAAACGTTTCTGTGCGAAAGTATCTATCGATACTTCTTCTATTCAGTACGAAAATGATGACCTAATGCGTCCTGACCTAGAATCTGACGACTACGCAATCGCTTGTTGTGTATCTCCAATGATCGTTGGTAAGCAAATGCAGTTCTTCGGTGCTCGTGCTAACCTTGCGAAAACTATGCTTTACGCAATCAACGGCGGTGTTGATGAGAAGCTGAAAATCCAAATTGGCCCTAAAGAAGCGCCAATGACTGATGAAGTTCTTGACTATGCTAAAGTAATGGATCGCCTAGATCACTTCATGGATTGGTTAGCAACTCAATACGTTACAGCATTAAACTCTATCCACTACATGCACGACAAGTACAGCTACGAAGCGTCTCTAATGGCTCTTCATGACCGTGACGTTCGTCGTACTATGGCTTGTGGTATCGCTGGTCTATCTGTTGCAGCTGACTCACTATCTGCAATTAAGTTCGCGACTGTTAAACCAATCCGCGACGAAGATGGCATCGCAACTGACTTCGAAATCGAAGGCGATTACCCTAAATACGGTAACAACGACGCTCGTGTAGATGATATCGCTTGTGAACTAGTTTCTACGTTCATGAACAAGATCCGTAAGCTTAAGACTTACCGTAACTCTATCCCTACACAGTCAGTTCTTACTATTACATCAAACGTTGTATACGGTAAGAAAACAGGTAACACTCCAGACGGTCGTCGTGCTGGTGCTCCTTTCGCTCCTGGTGCTAACCCAATGCACGGTCGTGATGAGAAAGGTGCTGTAGCGTC
>JAAGZR010000322.1 GCA_024206155.1 Aliivibrio sp. | reverse complement strand
TCTCCAGCGTACGTAACATTAGGTGCTGAGCAATCATTTTCAGTAAATGAAAACTTATGGATGGCTGTGGGTTATCACCACCTAATGGCTAACGGTAAAGAAGTACAATACCGCCCATTAGTGAAAATTGGTTATAACTTCGATAATGGTATTTCTATTTCTAACCGAACTCGTGCTCAGATTGATGCAGCAGATAAAAATGCGAATGACATGGATGTACGTTTTGATAACCGTATTGCTTATACACTAACGGATGCACCTGTGACGCTAAGTTACAACAATGTATATTTATTGGCTGGTGATGCTCATAATGGTGATTCACGTGATAGCTCTATGGACCACGAGCTTCGTGCTACATGGAACAAATCAGAAGGTGTTCAACCATACGTTGAGTACCGTAACCAAGATGACAACTACAATAACGCATTCGTAATTGGTGCTTCTTACAGCTGGTAATATAGGTTTCTAAATAGTGATGACACTTTCAATCCTATAAGGGGGGGCTGTTAGCTGTAATCAATTAGAAAGCAAAATCCTCACTGATCCGTCAGTGGGGATTTTTTTCTTTTAGGTAGAAAGGTAACATAGTAAATTACAGGCATAAAAAATCCCCGCCAGAGCGAGGATTTTAAATAGATTATTTATGCTTTAACTTATTTATATAGAAATTAAGCGTTAAAAATTTGCGCTAATTCAGTAGAGCATAGGTGGTATTGACGTGGACAGTTACGCCATGTAGTTAGCATACGACGGTATTTATCCATCATCGGCATTTGGCTGTTAAAGTGGTGATCGGCTTTATCAAACTGAGGGTATAAACCTTCAGAGCTTGTTAAGAAGCGAACGTAATTTACTTGTTGTGCTTCTGTAGCTACATCAAACCCTAAGAACTGAAGGCGACGAGCATCAACCTTTGCCTGACACTCAGGTACTAGCATATTGTAAGACTCTTGCATTGCATGGTACATCTCCATGAAATCAATGATCTCACGACATTCTGCTTCTGTAATACAACCAAAATCTTTATCCAGTTCGCGGATCTGCAGTTCATAACCACGCTCAACAATTAACTGTTGGCGTTGGTATTTTGCTGCATTAGCAGGATCCATCTGTGACATTAAATAATACTGGTTTGAAAGGATTAAGCGTTGAGCATTTGTCATATCCATCAGGATAACCTCAAAAATTATAAGTAAAATTGTATAAAAAGTTGAAGCTAGATTAACAGTAAATGTAGCACATAGAATATGATCTATATTAAGTTATGTGATCTTAGCTAAGTCCGATAATGTTTCCGTCTGTATCAATGTCTAAATTCATAAAAGCAGGCTTTTCAGGCAAGCCTGGCATGGTCATAACATTGCCACACAGTGCGTATATGAATCCAGCACCTGCACACAGTTTTAACTCACGAATAGGTACAATGAAATCGGTCGGAGCACCTTTAATGTTGCCATCGGTAGAAATAGAAGCGGGCGTCTTTGCCATACAAACCGCTAAAGATTGATAACCTAATTGCTCAAACTGTTCTAATTGCTGCTGTGCTTTTTCTGATAATTCGATTCGCTCTGCACCGTAACCTTTTATTGCAACGGCATTTAACTTATCAAATAAGCTCATGTCACTTGTGTATAGTGGGGTAAATTGAGTGGTTTTTTTACAAGCTGCGATAACTTTTGAAGCGAGCTCTTTTGCGCCTTCACCACCTTTTACGAACGCTTCACTGATAGAGACATCGACATTCGTTTCTGATGCTTGTGCTGAAATCCATTGTTGTAAGAAATCCAACTCTTCTTGAGTGTCTTCAGGGAAACGGTTAATGGCTACAACAACAGGAAGACCGTATTTAGCACAGTTACTAATGTGCCATTGTAAATTCTCTAGCCCTGCATTTAAGGCTTCTTGGTTTGGAGTGAATAGAGCTTTAGGCAAAGCTTGACCTGGTGATAACGGGAATAGGCCTGAGTTCGCTTTTATACCTCGAAGCGTTGCAACAAGCACAGCACAATCAGGTGATTTTCCTGCTAATGGTGCTTTAATGTTGCAGGCTTTCTCTAAGCCCATATCAGAGCCAAAGCCACCTTCTGTAACGGTATAATCCGTTAGTTTTAAAGCGATATTATCTGCAATGATAGAAGAGTTACCATGGGCGATATTAGCAAAAGGACCCGAGTGAACAAAGGTAGGGACACCTTCTAGCGTTTGCATCAAGGTTGGATTGATAGCAAATTTCATGGTAACCGTCATTGCACCAGCCACTTGAAGATCTTCTGTAGTGATAGGTTCACCATCCAGGTTATAAGCCACGACAATACGGCCAATACGCTGACGTAAGTCTTGAAGATCTGTTGCCAGTGCCAGAATCGCCATCAATTCAGAAGCGGCGGTAATATCAAAGCCATCTTCACGTTCATAGCCATTAATGTTTTTTCCATCTTCATTTTTACCAATGGTCACCATGCGAAGCGCACGATCGTTATGGTCCATTACTCGTTTCCAAACCACTCGGTTAGAGTCAATCCGTAATGCGGGAAGCTCGTTCTTTTCAGAGAATAGTTCGTAACCTAGGCGTTGCTCATGGTAGATCCGAGCGTCAATGGCTGCGGAAGCTAAGTTATGTGCCGCGGTAATCGCATGAATATCACCGGTTAGGTGTAAATTTAATTCTTCCATCGGAGCTACTTGGCTATAACCACCTCCAGCAGCACCACCTTTTACACCAAAGACCGGCCCCATAGACGGCTGTCGGATACAGGCACTGACGGATTGCCCTAATTTTGCTAGACCTTGAGC
>JAAGZR010000321.1 GCA_024206155.1 Aliivibrio sp. | reverse complement strand
GGGATATTAGATAATACAAAAACAGAGCGACCTTCAGTAAACATTTTAGGAATGTTTACATTAGGTTTTCATAATACACATGATTGTCGTGAGTTAAAACGACTTTTAGCTGATTTAGGTATTGATGTGAATTTAGTACTACCTGAAGGGGCAGCAATTACTGATTTAACAAAAATTAATAAAGCTTGGTTTAATATTGTTCCTTATCGTGAAGTTGGTTTAATGACAGCTAATTATTTGGAAGAAGAATTAAATATGCCATATATTGATATTTGTCCGTTTGGTTTAGTTGAAACAAAAAACTTTATTAATGAAATTAAAAATTTAATTAATAAACATAGTGAAGATACTGTTAATTTTGACGAGTACATTACTAAGCAAACACAATTTTTATCTCAAGCTGCTTGGTTTGCTCGTTCAATTGATTGTCAAAATTTAACTGGTAAACGTGCAATTGTTTTTGGTGATAGTACTCATGCAGCATATATGACTAAATTATTAACACGTGAAATTGGAGTTCAAGTTGTTTTAGCTGGTACATATTGCAAATATGATGCGGATTGGTTCCGTGATCAAGTAGATGGATTTTGTGATCAGGTTTTAATTACCGAAGATCATAACCAAATTGCCAAACTAATTGAGGAATTAGAACCAGCAGCAATTTTTGGTACACAGATGGAACGTCATGTAGGAAAACGTTTATCTATCCCATGTGGCGTTATTTCTGCTCCTGTCCATATTCAAAATTTTACGTTAAGTTATAAACCATTTTTAGGTTATGAAGGTGCAAATCAAATTGCTGATTTGATTTATAATTCATTTACTCTTGGTATGGAAGATCATTTACTAGAGATTTTTGGTGGCCATGATACTAAAACAATTACAACTAGTAATGATGAAACATTTTCAATTCCATGGACTGACGAAAGTTTAGCTGAATTACAGAAAATCCCTGGTTTTGTTCGTGGGAAAGTAAAACGTAATACAGAAAAATATGCTTTAGAAGCAAATCTTAGTGAAATTTCTTTAGAAGTTATGTATAAAGCTAAACAAAAAGTTGGCGCTTAGTATATATATATTTTTTTTTTGTGAGGAATAATTATTCTCACAAAAATTAATTAATTTAACCCATTATGCACTAAATAAATATAGTATATTATTAATTAAATTAATAATTGTTTTTATTTTAAAAATTTAACAATTTTCATACTTCTGAATTTTATCTTAAATATATTAATTCAAAACCTTTAAATAAAAATAAATTAAAAATAATTTATTTTTATCGTTACTGAATTTACGTAATTTATACAAGGAGAATTTTTCGCCATGACAATTAGTCCTCCAGAACGTGAAGCGAAAAAAGTAAAAATTATCGTGGATCGAGATCCAGTTGCAACTAGTTTTGAAAAATGGGCAAAACCTGGTCATTTTTCAAGAACATTAGCAAAAGGTCCAACTACAACAACATGGATTTGGAACTTACATGCTGATGCACATGATTTCGACACACAAACAAATGATCTTGAAGAAATTTCAAGAAAAGTATTTAGTGCACATTTTGGTCAATTAGGTATCATCTTTATTTGGTTAAGTGGTATGTATTTCCACGGTGCACGTTTTTCAAACTACGAAGCTTGGTTAACTGATCCAACTCACATCAAACCTAGTGCGCAAGTTGTTTGGCCAATTGTTGGTCAAGAAATTTTAAACGCAGATGTAGGTGGTGGTTTCCAAGGGATTCAAATTACTTCAGGTTTCTTCCAATTATGGAGAGCTTCAGGTATCACTAGTGAATTACAATTATACACTACGGCTATTGGTGCATTAATCATGGCTGCGGCAATGTTTTTTGCTGGTTGGTTCCATTACCATAAAGCTGCACCTAAATTAGAATGGTTCCAAAATGTGGAATCAATGCTAAATCACCATTTAGCTGGTTTATTAGGTCTTGGTAGTTTAGCATGGGCTGGTCATCAAATTCATGTTTCGTTACCAGTAAATAAACTATTAGATGCTGGTGTTGATCCAAAAGAAATTCCATTACCACATGAGTTCTTATTTAATCCAGATTTAATGGCGCAATTATACCCAAGTTTTTCAAAAGGTTTAGCACCATTCTTTACATTAGATTGGAATGCATACAGTGATTTCTTAACTTTCCAAGGTGGTTTAAATCCAACTACTGGTGGTTTATGGTTAACTGATACAGCTCACCATCATTTAGCTATTGCTGTACTATTCTTAGTTGCAGGTCATATGTACCGAACTAATTGGGGTATTGGTCATAGTATTAAAGAAATTTTAGAAGCTCATAAAGGTCCATTTACTGGCGAAGGTCATAAAGGATTATACGAAATTTTAACAACTTCTTGGCATGCTCAATTAGCTATTAACTTAGCATTATTTGGTTCATTATCAATTATTGTTGCTCATCATATGTATGCAATGCCGCCATACCCGTACTTAGCTACAGATTATGGTACTCAGTTATCATTATTTACACACCACACATGGATTGGTGGTTTCTGTATTGTTGGTGCTGGTGCGCATGGTGCTATTTTTATGGTACGCGATTATGATCCAACTAATAACTACAACAATTTATTAGATCGTGTGTTACGTCACCGTGATGCAATTATTTCTCATTTAAACTGGGTATGTATTTTCTTAGGTTTCCATAGCTTTGGTTTATACATTCATAACGATACAATGAGTGCATTAGGTCGTCCACAAGATATGTTCTCTGATACAGCAATTCAGTTACAACCAATTTTTGCTCAGTGGGTACAAAATACACACTTTACAGCACCTGGTTTTACAGCACCAAATGCTTTAGCTGCCACTAGTCCAAGTTGGGGTGGTGATATTGTTGCTGTAGGTAACAAAGTTGCAATGATGCCTATTGCTTTAGGTACATCAGATTTCATGGTACACCATATTCATGCATTTACTATTCACGTAACTGTATTAATTTTATTAAAAGGTGTATTATACGCACGTAGTTCACGTTTAATTCCAGATAAAGCAAACTTAGGTTTCCGTTTCCCTTGTGATGGTCCAGGCCGTGGTGGTACATGTCAATCATCAGCATGGGATCATGTATTCTTAGGTTTATTCTGGATGTACAATTCAATTTCAATTGTAATTTTCCATTTCAGTTGGAAAATGCAATCAGATGTTTGGGGTACTGTAGGTGCAAATGGTATTTCACATATTACAGGTGGTAACTTTGCACAAAGTGCGAACACAATTAACGGTTGGTTACGTGATTTCCTTTGGGCACAATCATCTCAAGTAATCCAATCATATGGTTCTGCATTATCAGCTTACGGTTTAATTTTCTTAGGTGCACACTTTGTTTGGGCATTTAGTTTAATGTTCTTATTCAGTGGTCGTGGCTATTGGCAAGAATTAATTGAATCAATTGTTTGGGCACATAACAAACTTAAAGTAGCTCCAGCAATTCAACCTCGTGCATTAAGTATTACTCAAGGTCGTGCAGTAGGTGTTGCACACTATTTATTAGGTGGTATTGCAACGACTTGGTCTTTCTTCTTAGCGCGTATCTTAGCCGTTGGTTAAGAAAAACTCTAAAACTCTTTGAAATTGTATTTTGAATATATGTATATTCATTTCAATATATTCAAAATTCAATTTTTATTTATTAATTCTTTTCAAAATATAAACGACAGGAGAATTTAACATGGCAACAAAATTCCCAAAATTTAGCCAAGCTCTTGCCCAAGACCCGACAACTCGTAGGCTATGGTTTGGTATCGCAACTGCTCATGACTTTGAAAGTCATGACGGTATGACTGAAGAGCGATTATATCAAAAAATCTTCGCATCACACTTTGGTCAATTAGCTATTATTTTCTTATGGACATCAGGTAACTTATTCCATGTAGCATGGCAAGGTAACTTCGAACAATGGGTTGCAGATCCACTTCATGTTCGTCCAATTGCTCATGCAATTTGGGATCCACACTTTGGTCAACCTGCAGTTGAAGCTTTCACACGTGGTGGCGCTTCAGGTCCTGTAAATATCGCAACATCAGGTGTATACCAATGGTGGTATACAATTGGTATTCGTACTAACCAAGAATTATACACTAGCTCAATCTTTTTAATGATTTTAGCTGCTGTATTTTTATTTGCAGGTTGGTTACATTTACAACCAGCATTTCAACCAGCTTTATCATGGTTTAAAAATGCTGAATCACGTTTAAATCACCATTTAGCTGGTTTATTTGGTGTTAGTTCATTAGCTTGGACAGGTCATTTAGTTCACGTAGCTATTCCAGCATCACGCGGTCAACGTGTTGGTTGGGATAATTTCTTAACTGTATTACCACACCCAGCAGGTTTAGCACCATTTTTTACTGGTAACTGGGCTGTATATGCAGAAAACCCAGATACAGCATCACATGCATTTTCTACTTCTGAAGGTGCTGGTACTGCAATCTTAACTTTCCTTGGTGGTTTCCACCCGCAAACACAAAGTTTATGGTTAACTGATATGGCACATCACCATTTAGCTATTGCTGTAGTCTTTATTCTTGCTGGCCACATGTACCGTACAAATTTTGGTATTGGTCACAGTATGCGTGAAATGTTAGATTCACATGTTGCTCCAGCTGGAAAATTAGGTAGTGGTCATACTGGTTTATTTGATACTGTTAACAACTCATTACATTTCCAATTAGGTTTAGCATTAGCTAGTGTTGGTACAATTTGTTCAATGGTTGCACAGCATATCTATTCATTACCTCCTTATGCTTTCTTAGCACAAGACTTCACTACTCAAGCTGCATTATATGTTCACCATCAATATATTGCTGGTTTTATTATGTGTGGTGCATTTGCTCACGGTGCAATTTTCTTCGTTCGTGACTATGATCCAGAAGCGAACAAAAATAATGTTTTAGCACGTATGTTAGAACATAAAGAAGCAATTATTTCTCACTTAAGTTGGGTTAGTTTATTCTTAGGTTTCCATACACTTGGTTTATATGTACATAATGATGTTGTACAAGCATTTGGTACACCAGAAAAACAAATTTTAATTGAACCGGTATTTGCACAATGGATTCAAGCAGCACAAGGTAAAACTGCGTATGGTTTTGATTTCTTATTATCAACATCTGCAAGTAGTGCAAGTGTAGCTAGTCAAGGTATTTGGCTACCAGGTTGGTTAGAAGCTATCAATAATGATACAAATTCATTATTCTTAACTATTGGCCCTGGTGATTTCTTAGTACACCATGCAATTGCATTAGGTTTACATACAACAACATTAATTTTAGTTAAAGGTGCATTAGATGCACGTGGTTCTAAATTAATGCCCGATAAGAAAGACTTTGGTTATAGTTTCCCTTGTGATGGTCCTGGCCGTGGTGGTACATGTGATATTTCAGCATGGGATGCATTCTACTTAGCTGTATTCTGGATGTTAAATACAATTGGTTGGGTTACTTTCTATTTCCATTGGAAACATTTAGGTATTTGGCAAGGTAATGTTAACCAGTTTAATGAATCATCAACTTACTTAATGGGTTGGTTACGTGATTACTTATGGTTAAACTCATCACAGTTAATTAATGGTTATAATCCATTTGGTATGAACAGTTTATCTGTTTGGGCATGGATGTTCCTATTCGGTCACTTAATTTACGCTACAGGTTTTATGTTCTTAATTTCATGGCGTGGTTATTGGCAAGAATTAATCGAAACAT
>JAAGZR010000320.1 GCA_024206155.1 Aliivibrio sp. | reverse complement strand
TTGATTTCCCTACTGGTTATAGCTTGGAGTGGGGCGGTGAGTATGAATCGTCTCGTGATGCACAAGCGTCATTGTTCCAAACCATGCCAATGGGTTACTTGTTCATGTTCTTAGTGACGGTGTTCTTATTTAACAGTGTGAAAGAGTCGGTGATTGTTTGGTTAACGGTACCATTAGCACTCATTGGTGTAACCAGTGGTCTACTCTTACTTAACACACCGTTTGGCTTTATGGCACTGCTTGGTTTCTTGAGTTTGAGTGGCATGCTGTTGAAAAATGGTATCGTACTTCTTGATCAAATTGAGATAGAAATACACTCAGGAAAAGAACCTTACCATGCAGTCGTTGATGCTGCGTTAAGCCGTGTTCGTCCGGTTTGTATGGCAGCAATTACGACCATTTTAGGTATGATCCCACTATTACCAGATACCTTCTTTAAACCAATGGCGGTAACCATTATGTTTGGTCTAGGTTTCGCAACCGTACTGACCTTAATTGTGGTTCCTGTGTTGTATCGCATGTTCCATAAAATTAAAGTCGTCGAATACTAAAATAGACGCATAGAATAAATGTTCAAAAGCCCATATTAGAATATCTAGTATGGGCTTTTTTTGTGATATTCTATCTGTATCAATCTGGATAATACCATTCTGGATAAGTAGTTGCTCAGATAATTGCGTAGGAAAAATCGATTAGAGCAAGGCATAAATTGCAGTAACTAGTCGATCTAATTACAAAATTTATAACGTAGATATAATCGATTTTAACAAGCAAGAATGATCAAATACTTATGTAGATTGGTATAATATAAATGCAGTCCACATATTAGGAACAGTAAATGAGTCAATTAGATCAACAAGCAATGGACAAAATCGTAAATTCTCATGAAGAAGAGCGTTTTACTTACTTTATGAAAGAAGTTGTCGCTAATCGTGAGATTTGGATTTTGACTGATGAACACGGTTGTGTGATGTTGAATACCGAAGAAGAAGATTGCGTTCCTGTATGGCCAAATAAAGAGTTTGCAGAAGCATGGGCAACAGGCGAATGGGACGTATGTAAAGCAGAGTCTATTTCATTAAACAAATGGCACAGTCGCTGGACAACAGGTCTTGAAGATGATGAATTAGCGGTTGTAGTATTTCCAAATCAAAATGAAGAAGGGCAAATCCTTTTTCCCGACGAATTCGATTTTGAATTAACAAAACAAGAAAGAAAGCGTTAATTTGTATCAGGATTGATATTAAATACGGACAGATATAAAAATGGCGACTAACAGATTCTTCTAAATCTGTAGTCGCCATTTTTGTAAGTAAAAAAGATATAAACTGAATTAAGCAGGGAGCATATCTTGATATCGAGCTAAACCTTGCTCTAAATCTTCAATCAAATCATCCACATCTTCTAGGCCAATATGAACACGGATCAAAGTCCCTTCAAACTGAGGATGAGCAACCGTTCTTAATGCATTAAAGCTTTTTGGTTCATTAGCTAGGATCAAACTTTCAAATCCACCCCAAGAATAACCCATACTAAAATGACTCATGCCATCAAGCAGGGCCGTTGTCGCTTTGCTATCAGATTGCTTTAGCACAAAAGAGAACAAGCCATTACAGCCTTTAAAGTCTCGTTGATAAATATCATTGCCCGGACAACTTTCAAGAGCAGGGTGACGAACGTGATCGACAAGTGGGTGCTCAGCTAACCATTTTGCCACTTTAATGCTACTTGCTTCGTGCTGTTTTAATCGTACGCCCATGGTACGTAAACCGCGCATAGCAAGATAAGCATCATCAGGCGAAATACATTGGCCCATTAAATAGCTTTGTTCACGCAGTTGATCCCAATGCTTTTCATTAGCAATCGCAGTTCCAAGCATCACATCGGAATGTCCGACAATGTATTTAGTGGCTGCTTGAATAGAGATATCAACACCATGCTCAAAAGGTGAGAAGTTCACACCCGCGGCCCATGTATTATCAAGCATAACGACAATATCGGATTCATGCGCGATACGAGCAAGTAGCGGAACGTCTTGCACTTCCATCGTGATAGAGCAAGGAGATTCAGTAAATAACACCGTTGTATTCGGCTTAATTAAATCACGAATGCCTTCGCCAATCATTGGATCGTAATAGGTAGTTTCAATGCCCATTTTCTTTAAGATGGTGTCACAGTAATCACGAGTCGGTTCATAGCAGCCATCGACCATTAAAATATGATCGCCGGTTTTTACAAAACATAAAATCGCATTGGCAATCGCAGCCGTACCACAAGGGTAAAGGGCACAACCTGCACCACCTTCAAGTTCAACCATCGCATCTTGGAATGCAAAGTGAGTTTCTGTGCCACGGCGTCCATAAAAGAGCGTTTGTTTTGCACGGTTAATCATGGCGTGCGTTTTTTCAGCAACGGTATTAAATACCACGGTAGAAGCGCGTTGAACGGGAGGGTTTACTACGCCTTTTGTCCATTTTTTGCTACGACCAGCGGTGACGTATTTGGTCTCTAATTTATCTGACATCTGAATCCATTCAATTATAAGTAAATAATACCTCCATAAAGCCAAAGTGAAGGCGAAATATCAAGGATTAAAACGAATTCCTGTCGAATAAATTTTAATTACTGCTAAAATTGCGCCATCTAGATGACATGTTGACTAAAAGAGTTAAATTAAAATGCAACAGAATGAATTTGAAACACTAGTTAAAGAGCTATGCCAAAAAGAAAACCTTCCTCAAGTGCTAGAAGCATTAAAAACGTGTGAAGACCAAGACATCGTTGAAGCGGCACAATCGCTAGCGGGTCAATTCCGTCTTGCTGAAGTTGAAGGCGAACAACGTATTTATCACGTATTTAATGATGAAGACGAAAATGGCGAAGCACAAGAGCTTGCAGAGTGGATTATGAACGAAGGTGATGACGTTATTAAATTCATCGCTTGGTTCTTTTACGCAATGTTTGATATGAAGCAAAAAGAAACGTATCAAGCCGCAGGTAAAACGTACCAACAGCCAAAGCGTTCTTAGAGTTACATCATACTTTTTTAAGGCCAATAATTATTCTTATTGGCTTTTTTATCAATTAATTAACGCATTCTTTTCTCTTATTCATTTATCTACCTATAAAGTATGATGGGTCTCTCGGTTTTACTGTAACAAATAAGAACTCATAGCAGAGATTGTCTTAGATCAAAAAGTTATTAACCTCACCAATGTACAACATAAACAGTTCTTAAAATTTATATAAATGCTAATGGAGTTGGTTATGAGTGCATTTTTTATCCCTACAGTAAACTTAATGGGTTCAGGTTGTCTTACAGAAGCAATGGACAGCATTAAATCTCAAGGCTACAAAAAAGCGTTAATCGTTACTGATAACGTGCTAGTTGCAATTGGTATGGTTAAGCAGGTGTCTGATCTACTAGCTGAGCGCGGTGTAGACGTTGCAGTGTTCGATGGAACACAACCAAACCCAACTATCGGTAATGTAAATGCTGGCTTAAAAATTCTCAAAGAAAATGAGTGTGATCTTGTTATTTCGCTTGGTGGTGGCTCTCCACACGATTGTGCGAAAGGCATCGCTTTAGTTGCCGCTAATGGTGGTGAAATTGCTGACTATGAAGGTGTAGATCAATCACCTAAACCACAAATGCCACTAGTTGCTATCAATACAACGGCAGGTACGGCGTCTGAAATGACACGTTTCTGTATTATTACTGATGAAGCTCGTCATATTAAAATGGCTATTGTTGATAAACACACAACGCCATTAATGTCGGTAAATGATCCTGAGTTAATGCTTGCTAAACCTGCGTCATTAACG
>JAAGZR010000031.1 GCA_024206155.1 Aliivibrio sp. | reverse complement strand
TCTGCACTTATCACTGTTTTCCGTCAAGGTATCTCTCCAAGAGACATTGGTATGACAATGTGGATTGGTGCTAAGTCAATGTTCGGTGCTATTTTGATCCTTTTCTTTGCATGGACAATTGGCTCTGTAATTGGTGATATGCAAACTGGCTCTTACTTATCTAGTTTAGCGCAAGGCAGTATTGGTATTCACTGGATCCCAGTTATCCTATTTTTACTATCAGGTTTGATGGCATTTAGTACAGGTACATCATGGGGCACATTCGGTATCATGTTGCCAATTGCAGGTGACATGGCAGGTGCGACAGACATTGCTCTTATTTTACCAATGCTAGGTGCGGTATTAGCGGGTTCTGTATTTGGTGACCATTGTTCTCCAATCTCAGATACAACGATTCTGTCTTCTACAGGTGCTCGTTGTAATCATATTGACCATGTAGCAACCCAATTACCTTATGCGCTTTCCATTGCAGGTGTTTCTGCTGTTGGTTACATTGCTCTTGGCTTTACCGCTTCTGTGTTAATTGCATTTATAGCAGCAACGGCCGCATTCATCTGCGTATGTGGTGGCTTAATGGTTCTGTCCAAAAAACGTGCAGTTACAGCATAGTGTTAATTATTATATAAACAAACCGGCCTATATGGCCGGTTTTTTATTGCTTTTTATTCATGAAGTCGCGATCATTACATTAAGTTATTTATGATTGGAGTTCTTTGTGTCTCGCTATACTTTACCTATTATTGACAAACATTCTCCTTTTCAAATAGAGTTTGAACCTGTCATTCGAGATCTCATTCTGCATATTCGCTCAGCAGCCCCTAAATCGGTTCATAGTATTTACCTATATGGCAGTGTGGCACGACGCGAAGCAATTCCAACGCGTTCAAATTTAGACGTAACCTTAATAACCACCGTACCATTAACAAATAAAGAACAAACCTTAATAAATACAATAAAAGTACGTTTTCAATCTAAATATCCACAAATTACTGGTGTGACATTTAATATCGGTGAAACAAACGATGTATTACAACTTGAATCTATTTTTAGCTGGGGTTTTTGGCTTCGTCATTGCTGTGTATGTATTTTTGGCGATGATTTATCGACTCGATTTGGTGATTTTGAACCAAGTTGGGAAATTGCTAAGAATATGAATATGGATATTGAAGAGTGGTTAGATGCTTACACGAAAAAAATCTTAGCTAGCCAAGATATTGCTCTTCAAGTTGAGCTGCAAAAAACGATCGCTAAAAAGCTATTACGTAGTTGTTATTCTTTGGTTATGCATAAAGATAAAGGTTGGTATGATCACCCTATATTATGTGCAAGAAAATTTTTGGAATATTACCCAGAAAAACAAACGGAAATTGAACGTGTTGTTATGTTATTGAAGGGACGTAAAATACCAAAACGCTCAACCATCGCTTTATTACAAGAGTTTGGTGGTTGGGTTGTTAGTGAATTTAATAAAATAGAAAGAAGAATAGGCTAAATATTGAATTCACATCAGACAGGCTTTTTACTTACTCGACAAAACAAAGAAATAAATTCACAAAGCTTGGTCGATTTATGGGTTAAGTGTGATGACCATATTGCTCACCTTTTAATTGAGAGTGAACTTGCTGTCGCTTTTATTTTGACAGAGCGTTTATCTGAGTATAAGCATGTTTTACATAGCCAACAGATCTCATACACACTTAAAGAAACACAATTAAGTACTTTTCATCATCAAGCCGTCACTGCTATTTATTTCACAAGTACACATCAAAAGCGTCAAGTCGCTCAGTATTTTGAGCAAGCCGAATTACCCATTTTTGAAAACGATATTAGATTAGCTGATCGCTATTTAATGGAGCGATTTATTTGTGGTGGGCTTACTTTTATAGGAACGCCTATACAACGAAAAACCCATATTGAATATCGAAATGTCAAAATTAAAGCCGCCGAGGTAACCCCGTCTTTCAGTAAAGTATCATTGGATATAGAGTGTTCTGAAAAAGGTATTCTGTATTCTGTTGCTCTACATAGCGACTTAGACACTTGTATCATTATGGTTGGAAAACCAGAAGAAACAGAGTTACCGATTGAATGGGTAGAAAATGAAAAAGCACTATTACTTGCATTAGAGCATTGGTTTCAAACCTTTGACCCCGATATTGTTATTGGTTGGAATGTCGTTAATTTTGATTTTCGTTTGCTTATTCAGCGGGCTAAATGGCATAACCTCTCATTTCGATTAGGGCGAAGCAACAGTAATTTGTATTGGCGGGATTCAGATAAGAATCGTCAGCAAGGTTTTATTTCGTTTCCTGGTCGAGTGGTTCTTGATGGTATTGATGCATTAAAAACAGCGACTTATCACTTTTCGAGTTGGTCTCTAGAGAATGTTGCGCAAGAGTTACTTAATGAAGGTAAATCAATACATGATCCAAGCGATCGTATGGGTGAAATTAACCGTATGTATCGAGAAGATAAGCAAGCGCTTGCCAGTTATAATCTTCAAGATTGTGTTTTAGTGTCACGAATTTTTGATAAAACCCATTTGTTAGAGTTTGCGATTGAAAGAACAAAACTAACAGGAGTAGAGTTGGATCGCGTTGGTGGTTCTGTTGCTGCATTTACGAACTTATATTTACCAAGGTTGCATCGCTCGGGCTATATTGCGCCTAATCTTGAAAGTGAAAATTGGATTGCTAGCCCTGGTGGCTATGTCATGAATTCAAAACCAGGGTTATATGACTCTGTATTGGTGCTCGATTTTAAATCACTTTATCCCTCAATAATTAGAACTTTTCGGATTGATCCTCTTGGCCTTATTGAAGGACTAAAACAGGACGTTGGAATTGAAAAAGACCAAGCAATTGATGGCTTTAGAGGTGGGCGTTTTCATCGAACAAAGCATTTCTTACCCAGCTTAATTGAATCTTTATGGTCAGCACGAGACGTCGCTAAAAAGAATGATGAAAAAGCATTCTCTCAAGCAATAAAAATTATTATGAACTCTTTCTATGGGGTTTTAGGCTCGTCAGGCTGTCGTTTTTTTGATCATCGCTTAGCTTCTTCTATTACGATGAGAGGGCATGAGATCATGAAAACCACGCGTGAACTGATAGAAGCGAAAGGCTATGAGGTGATCTATGGTGATACGGACTCAACGTTTGTTACATTAGGAAAAAAAGTATCTTCTAAAGAGGCTGACAGCATTGGACATGATTTAGTGAAACATATTAATGAATGGTGGAGCGAATATTTACTTTCGACTTACGCCATAGAGTCTTCACTAGAGCTTGAATATGAAACCCATTACCGTACTTTTTTAATGCCGACTATTCGTGGTTCTGAGACAGGATCAAAAAAGCGCTATGCAGGTTTAATCCGAAAAGATGGCGTAGAGAAAATGGTTTTTAAAGGGTTAGAGACCGTTCGTACTGACTGGACTCCTTTATCACAAACTTTTCAAAAAGTGCTTTTTGACAAAGTATTCCATCGGCAAGAAGTAAAAGAGTATGTTCGTAATTATGTGGACGATACAAAATCAGGACGGCTGGACGAGCAACTTATTTACCGTAAGCGCCTTAGAAGAAAGTTAGATGATTATCAAAAAAACGTCCCTCCTCATGTTAAGGCGGCACGATTAGCAGACTATTATAATCAACAAGCGGGTAAACCTGCTCAATATCAATATGGTGGTTGGATTGAGTATGTGATAACAACAGCAGGTCCTGAGCCTATTGAATATAGAAAAAATCCAGTCGATTATGACCATTATGTTGAAAAACAACTAAAACCAATTGCTGATGGGATACTGCCTTTTATTGGCTTGGATTTTTCTGAGCTATCAGCATCGCAATTAGGTTTGTTTTAACAATCACTTATAATGTCAATAGGATTTTAATAGTAAAAATTTGCGTCTTAACGCATAATCAATATGCGATTGTCTTATTTTTTAAGGTAAAATAGGTACTGAAATTAACCTCAGGTGAGGTTGCTGTAGATTTATATCGGAGTGTCGGTTGTGATTAAAGTTTTCCTTGTAGATGATCATGAGCTGGTTCGCACAGGGATTCGACGTATTCTTGAAGACGTCCGTGGAATTAAAGTAGTAGGGGAAGCTCACAGCGGTGAAGATGCCGTAAAATGGTGTCGAACAGAGCAGGCAGATATTGTCCTAATGGATATGAATATGCCTGGTATTGGTGGCTTAGAAGCCACGAAAAAGATCTTACGTTTCAACCCAGATATGAAAGTAATCGTATTAACTATTCATACTGAAAATCCATTCCCAACAAAAGTAATGCAAGCCGGAGCTGCTGGTTACTTAACAAAAGGGGCTGGTCCGGACGAAATGGTTAATGCGATTCGCATGGTTCAGAGTGGGCAGCGTTATTTATCACCAGAAATAGCGCAACAAATGGCATTAAGTCAATTTACACCAGATTCTGAAAACCCATTTAAAGAGCTTTCAGAGCGTGAATTGCAGATTATGATGATGATTACCAAAGGCGAAAAAGTGACGGATATTTCCGAGCAATTAAACTTAAGCCCTAAAACGGTAAACAGCTATCGTTATCGTTTATTCAGTAAATTGAATATAAGTGGGGATGTTGAATTAACCCATCTTGCTATTCGTCATGGTATTTTAGATGCTGAGACGCTTTAGTGCCTCCTTTTGATTCAAATGCTTTTTTAAAGTCTGTAACACATCAGCCCGGTGTTTATCGTATGTATAACACCGAGGCTGAGGTTATTTATGTTGGTAAAGCGAAAGACTTAAAAAAACGATTATCCAGTTATTTCCGTAGTAATATCCCATCTGAAAAAACCAAAGCCTTAGTCAGTCATATTGTTCATATTGATGTGACGGTAACTCATACTGAGACAGAAGCTCTTATTCTTGAGCATAATTATATCAAGCAATATTTGCCTAAATATAATGTGTTGCTGCGAGATGATAAATCTTATCCTTATATCTTTATTTCAAGCCATAAGCATCCTAGGATCTCAATCCACCGTGGTACGAAGCGAAAGAAAGGGGAATATTTTGGACCATATCCTGATTCTGGAGCGGTACGAGAAAGCCTTCACTTAATTCAAAAACTGTTTCCTATTCGTCAGTGTGAAGATTCTGTTTATTCGAATCGTACTCGTCCTTGTCTAATGCACCAAATTGGTCGTTGTTTAGCACCGTGTGTAAAAGGCATTGTGAGTGATAATGAATATAAAGAACAAACAGAGTTTATTCGTTTGTTTTTACAAGG
>JAAGZR010000319.1 GCA_024206155.1 Aliivibrio sp. | reverse complement strand
ATGTGCTTGCTAATGGTAATGTAGCTGTGTTGCAGGGGGATGATTCAACAGTAAACCCTAGACAATTCGGGGCTAAAGGCGATAACTCAAATGACGATCAGGAATATATTCAGGCTTCAATTGATTATATGCGCGACAATGGGGGTGGTATAGTTCAACTTTCAGAGGGTGGTTATAAAATAGAGTCGCCGCTTAAAATGTACAACTCAGTTTATTTAATTGGCCAAGGAACAAACACCTATCCGCACAATATAGATGGAACCTACATTCAAAAAGCCTTTAATGGTGACGCTATTACATTTACTGGCTCAGGGCAGACAGTTTTTGAAGATGGTTGGGGGGTTAAAAACCTGAATATATTCTGTGACGGTAATAACTTTACAGGTCGAGGAATTTATGTATTTGAAGCAAGCGGGTTTGTACTTGATAACGTCCTAGTAACAAGAGCGAAATCGCACCCTATACATATACAAGACTCAGGTTTTCATCAAATATTACACTGTAGACCTATAGAGTGTTTTGGTGCTGTTGGTACTTACAATATATATGAACAAGGCACAGGGGATTGGCATATTGATAATTGCGACTTTGGCAATACGCCTATTTATCGAAATGCTGTTACAGGAATAAGAGCGGAAAACACAACAGGCAGAGTGTCTAACTGTAAAATATTTTTTTGTCGTATAGGTATTGATATAGCATTATCAACAGTACAGGTAACATCCAACACTCTTAATGACAATTTTTTAGGTGGCGTTAGAAATAACGGGTTCGAATCAATAATAAATAACAATCTAGTTTATAATATTGAGCCGGTTAACGTTCCAGATTCAAATTATATCGCTTTTGAAGATCTTGCTGGAAGAAGTTGCTTTGTAGGTAATGTTGTTAAATACACACCAGGATCTTTACTTTATGCTTTTCAATTAAATAATGTTTCAAAATCAATTGTCACGGGGAATATTTGTGTTGGTGCTGATGGCGCAAACGTGTGCAATGAAGTTGGTGGTCGTAAGAATACAATTGTTGGGAATAACTTTGGGGCAGGTGTTAGTTCTAATATAACGGCGCGTGATGATACAACTAATACTGTCCAAGATTCAATTAGGCATACTGCATACTCAAACAACACTACTTCTAACGGGTTTGGTATTGGCATGAGATACAGCGCTGTATTTGGCGCTGATGGTAGTTCCCCTGTTGACCTACTGTATATTGATGCTGAATTTTTATCTTCCAACACTTCAAAAGTAACATTTAGCTCTATAACTGGAAGCAAGAAGGAGATGATGAACTTTCAAATAGACAAGGTTAGCTTTGCTAAAGGAATAAGGCTTGGGGATGTTCCTTCAACACAAAATAGCGGTGATATTTGGTATGATGTTACCGGAGGAAAGCTTATGGCTAGAATATCAGGTGTTGATAGAGAAATACAATTAGTCTAAATAAAGCCCAATTAACGAGCTTCTGATTAGATACAGCGCGTCTAGTTATCTATTCGCGCTTACTAT
>JAAGZR010000318.1 GCA_024206155.1 Aliivibrio sp. | reverse complement strand
ATGGAAAAATCACTTTCAATAAAGCAATGAGTCGAGCAAAGTTAAAAGAATGGCTCGCTAAACAAAAACTTTCTCTTGTTGCTATGGAAAGTTGTGGCGGAGCTCATTACTGGGCAAGGTTTGCTAAATCTTTAGGTCATACCGTTATGCCTATACCACCTAAACAAGTAAAACCGTTTAGAACGGGTCAAAAAACAGATGCTAATGATGCCATCGCTATTGCCGTTGCCTCTCGCGCGGCCAATATAAAACCAGCTAGAGTGTTAACCAATGAAGAGCAAGGGTTGCAGTCAGTTGGTAAAATGAGAGATTTACTTGATAAACAAAAGCTTCAGATATCAAACCAAGTACGTGGGTTACTGCTAGAATTTGGCATTATCATCAATAAAAGTATTAAAAGCTTTAAAGCTCGAATCCCTGAAATTTTAGAAGATGCGGAAAATCAGTTACCTATGGCGATGCGTCATAGTATCAGTAAAATGTGGACGTTATATTCTCGCCTAGAAGATGATTTTCAAGCCCTAAATAATGAATTATTACGCTTAACAGCGCAAGATGAAGATTGTAAAAGGTTCATGAAACTTGAAGGTGTTGGCCCTATAACCTCAATGAGGCTAAAAATTCAATTAGGGTGTGGCGAACATTTCAAAAGTAGCAGACAAGTATCTGCTTGCATTGGCCTTACCCCCAAGCAACATAGTAGTGGTGGGAAAATACAACTCGGCTCAGTCGGGAAAAGCTCATGTGAT
>JAAGZR010000317.1 GCA_024206155.1 Aliivibrio sp. | reverse complement strand
TGTTGGTAAAGGTAATGAAGCCTTAACCTATCTAGCGAGATACCTGTATCGCGGCGTGATTAGTGAAAACAATATTCTCGCACTTGAGAACGATGAGGTCACTTTTCAGTACAAACCCAGCAAGAGTAAAACGTTTAAAACCATCACTGAGCATGCTTGTAAGTTTTTGTGGCGAGTAATACAACATGTTTTGCCCAAAGGGTTTAGGCGAGCGCGTAATTATGGTTTTTTACACGGTAATGCCAAAGCAACATTAAAGCGCTTGCAGCTGCAATTAAAAGTTAACTTGCCACCGCTACCACCAGTGATTAAAAAACCAGTGTGTTGTGACAAATGCCATCAACCGATGGCGCTTTACCTGATGCGCATTGGTAATAAAATTATCTTCGGTGGAACGAGATAAAACAAGGACGTGTAGTAACAGAGGGATTTGTGTGCGTAATGCTGTTTGCTCAACAGCATCAAGAGTAATGAACTGAGGGTTAGCGATGTAAAAACAACCAAGTTTTTTGTACAACAAATTGCAATGGGTGGTGTTGCGATTGTGGTGACACTCGCCCTAAAAAAACAGCAGCTTACATGGCATTGAAAGCCACCTACCTCAGTGTTTATATATTTCCTATAAAGAGTACAACTAATCGACCGGGCTTGTTCAACAACAGGATAAAGTTGCGGCTGCGCGCAACCTATCCTTGTTTATTATGCGCTTTGCTACACTCATAAACTTTCTATCATTTTATGCCAAAAGAAAATCTTACAAATTTAAAAGGTAAAATAAATAAATGATAAATGATAATACAAATAAAAAAACAAGTTACTAACAAGAACACATACTTAAAAGCTGCTTCGTCGGGAGTTTGTACAACATAATATGCAATTATAACAATTATGGTTTGATGTAATATATAAAAGGGGTAAACAGCTCTGTTGCTATACGTTAACAATTGACTAGTTTTATTAAGGTATTTCCGTGCATAACCAACACAGACGAAAACCCACATCCATGAATTAAAATTCAACAATGCGATGTACATGTATGTTTGAGGTATGTCTTTCCAATTGCTCCATAACTGGAATGGCTCCATGCCATTCCACCGAAGTGAATTAATGATTATTATCGAGATAAAAGCCAATCTAAAAAAGGTATGTCGGCGCATTTCTAATATTGCTAATAATTGCTTAAACCTAAAAAATAACAATCCAGCTAATATGAAAAATATGAAAAAAGAATGACGTGCGTAGTCATTAATGAAATCGTGAGTTGTTGGATAATGCACCGATAAAAATGTATATGGAATTATTGCTATCAACACAAATACATAAAG
>JAAGZR010000030.1 GCA_024206155.1 Aliivibrio sp. | reverse complement strand
TTCAACCCTATCTCTCCCAACTCTATTGATGGCATTGATGTCTCTTCTGGTGCATTAACTTTTGCAACCTGCGACGACAAACTTGATTGTAACTCGGACACGTTAGGGGTTTTAGGTGGCTCTGGCAATTGACGAATACGACGTTGGCTTTGCGATTCAGGCTCAGCCATCACAACATTCAACTGTAAACTCTCACTTTCTGCAATGGTGTTTTTAGATTGAATGGTCATCCAAGCCATAAAGCTAAACAAAGCAAGCGTAAGAACTATCGCCAACATAAATGCAAACAGGCTACGAAGCATTATTGTGCTTCCGTCGCTAATGCAATGCCTTTAATTCCCGCCCCTTTCGCGGCATCCATCACTGAGACGACAGTGCCATTGTAGGCATGTTTATCTGCTTGGATCACAAGGTTCGCTTGAGGATTATCCAGATGAAGAGAGGCCAAAACCGCCTCTACTCTTTCCATATCTACACTACGTTTATCGATAAAAACTTGATTATTAGCAGTAATAGCGACAAAGATCCCTACTTCTTTTTGAACAACAGAGTGAGAGGCTTGAGGACGGTTAACTTCTACTCCTGATTCTCTTACAAACGAGCTCGTCACAATGAAAAAGATAAGCATAATAAAGACGATATCTAACATGGGAGTGAGATCTATATTGGCTTCTTCTCTGGCTTTTGTTCGACGAATTATGCGCATTCGTCACTCCTTAATGCTTGTTCTAAGCGATATTCATGTCGCGTCATGACTTTTAATAATCTTGCGTGTGCAAATAAACCAACGAGGGCTGCCACCATTCCAGCCATTGTAGGTAAGGTTGCCATAGATATACCTGATGCCATCAGCTTAGGATCACTACTGCCCTGTTGAGCCATAATATCGAATACGGAAATCATTCCTGTGACCGTACCTAATAAGCCTATCATAGGACATAAACTCACAAATACTTTGATTAAACTAAGATGCTGATACAGCTGGCTATTGGCTAATTGCAATAGCCCCTCTTTATTGGAAAGAGCATACCAAGAGGTCCGTTCATTACGGTTCTTCCATTGCATCAACCACTGTTTTCTACGCTTTGGAAAGACAAATAATAAAAATGAAATCCGTTCAATTACCAGAAAAAACACCATCAAAACCACTAGCATCAACCACCATAGAACAATCCCACCTTGTGACATAAAATCACTGATGGTTGGAAAATAGCGGTTAAATAACTCAAGCATTATTCAGCTCTGCTTTTGCAGCAACCAAACTAACTCCCTGCTTTTCTAAAACGGCATTAATATTGTCAGCACGGCTAGACAGTAAATTATGAGCCAACAACAATGGCATTGCCGCCACTAACCCTAATACAGTTGTGGTTAACGCCATAGAGATCCCACCCGCCATTACCTTTGGATCACCATTACCAAATTGCGTAATCACTTGGAAAGTTTCAATCATCCCAGTAACCGTTCCAAGTAAGCCCAACATAGGCGCTAAAGCCGCTAGCAGTTTTAGCATAGATAACCCTTTTTCTAATCCTTGCTGTTCATCCATGATCGTCTCAAGTAAACGCAACTCTAAAGACTCTACTGTTTGCGACTTTTCTTTATCATATACCGATAAAATACGCCCTAATGGGTTATCACTTAGCTTATCTGGGTGTTGCAATTGCTTGGTAATTTGTAACTGTAAACGAAGCAATACCACACCTCGATATATCGCAATAATGAGTCCAAAACCCAGTAAGCCTAGAATAATTTGCCCAACAATGCCTGCTTGTTCAATACGCTGAGTCAGCGTAGGTTGTTCAGCATATTGAGCAAGCAGCGCCCCTCTAGTCACATCGATGAGCATTGAGTTCACTGTAAAATTAGCGGCTGTTGGAGATCCTTCTGGATAACGAAGATACGACTCAGCTTGAGCGTTTGAACGATCCCACTTCATGTAGCCTTCATCAGAAAGTAACCCCATATCACCGATACGAAGCATGGATTCGTCAACAACAGTACCGTCACCTTGAAGCTCTTGTGCATTTACTGGGGCAATACGTTTACTTTGCCCAATATAAGCTGTCATTGTATTGATGTACTGAGATAACACCGTTATTGAGGGTAATGCATCTGTATTTATTACCGCTTTTATTGGCTCTATGCTGACCCCTTCACTCGGTTGAATAAAAGAGGTCATTACCGTACTTTGGGTCGTTGCTGCTCCCTGACGAACCACACCAAAGACTTCGCCAAGGCTACCTGTTTCAATCTGCAATTGCTTTTCTAAATCAACTAAGGCTTTTTCATTACGACTGAACGTAGTGCTTAACCTCTCAGTCTCTTTTTCTATCTCTTGAATCGAGCGTTTTAAGGCAGATAATTGTTGTTCTAACTCAACACGAGCCTGTTTTATATGTTGAGTACGCAGCTTATCTTGTTTTTGCTGCTCTATTTGATTTGCTTTGGCTTTATTGCCTAGTTGAGAAAGTGCATCAGCATGGATCGGTAATGCAATCACAAATATAAAACATGCAATAAGTAATGAAGAAATACGCATCAGATATTCTCCTTAACTTGCGATTGATTGAGATCAGATACTGAAAGTGGTAAACGTAATAATTGAGGTATTTTATGCTTATTCGCGATATCAAAAGCCACATTAACCTCATCAATTACATCATTCGTAATTGCTTGCCATTGCTGCTTTTCTTGTAACCAAAGCCAAGCGTGTTTTTTATCTGCACTTCGAGAAATCAGGGTAATTCGACCAATATGCAGCTGTTCAACCACTCTTTTGCTGCCATCTTCTAGGATAATTTCTTGCTGGTAGGCAGAGATTTTATACCCATAATCCATCTCTATCTGAAACGCTTCTAATAACCGACGAAATTTTTCAGCATCACTAATGTCTGCTCGTCCCATTAAAAGCTGAAGTTGGTTAAGGCGCTCTGTTCTAGCGGTAAAACGAATAGGTAAATCCGAATGCAGAATGCGATCTAATTCACTTAGCATTTGGTACATCAAAGGAACAATCCCCTGGCGTGTTTCTTCAATTTGGGTGATTTGAATGTGAAGTTGCTGCTTCTCATCTTCTTGAGAGCGAACAAGTTGAGTCAAATGATCACGATAAACGGTTTGATTAGATAACCTAATGCTGGCTTGTTCAATCTGATTTTGCAGATCTAATATGCGCTGAGCTTCTTTATCTATACCTTGCTGAGCCTTCTGAGAGGATTGGTTGGTTTTCGCTTCTATGTTTTGAGCGTGTGACAATGAATTTGCAGACACTGTCGACATCCCCATAAAACCAATTGCGCTATAGGCAAGCATTACTAAAAAATATGTTTTCATTAGTCCGTTAATCTTTATAAATACGCAACTTCAAGAATAACATCTTTAAATCAATATATTGAATATTCAGAATAAAAAAAACCAGCAATCAATGCTGGCTCTAAGTGTTAGTTTAAAATCAAAATATTAATGCGCATGAGGCGTATAACCAGGAACTTTAAATGCTTTACGGCATGCATCCAAAAAGTAGCCGTAAAACACGCCCATTACACATGACACGACAGCATTACTTGATACTGCTGTAATGATCTGATCTGTACTCGCTCCTACTGTGAATAAAATCGCAGCATATACTGGCGATTGAAACAACACATAAGCAAGTAAGTCCGCAATATTCTTCATATAAGAAGAAGGTGATATGCGTGAACCTTGGCGCAACATAAAGTCACGAAATACTCCGTAAGGCCAAGCAATTGCTATGTTAACTGGTATTGAGAGAGTCCTTGATGCTAGTGACTGCTCAAATGTCATCCCTGAAACTAAAATTTCAATAAACATGCCCGTAATAAAACAAAAAACCACCATTGCAAATGTATCCGCCGCTGCATTTCGGATACAAAATGGTCCTTTCTTAGACATTAACTTTCTCTCTCCAAC
>JAAGZR010000029.1 GCA_024206155.1 Aliivibrio sp. | reverse complement strand
TCTGGATAAAGCATCTTCATCGCACGCGCTTCATCCGTCATGCGACCGCCCATCATCGTTGCCACACGCATAGACGTTGCATACTGAGAAGGTAAAGGCATTGGCATTAAATTAAGATTACGCTGTGGGAAACCTTTAATCGCAGCACGAGTATTACGGAATAGCACTCGACCCGTACCATGGCGATCCATTAGATTATCAACTAACTCTTGACGAGCTTTCGCTTTCTCTTCTTCAGACGTTGAGGACTCAATAATTCTAAACAGAGGTTCTGCATCTTGCTCAGAAAGCAGATCTGCAATGCGATTTTTAGATTCGTTAGATAGCGTATCACCACTCATTAATGCGGTAACCGCATCAGCAACAGGTTGATATTGGCGCTCTTCTTCAACAAACGCATCGTAATCATAGAAACGATCAGGATCTAACAAACGTAAGCGAGCAAAGTGACTTTCATGGCCTAATTGCTCTGGTGTTGCAGTTAGCAGTAAAACACCTGCGGTTTCTTCTGCTATCGCTTCAATTACTTGGTATTCACGGCTTGGTTTCGTTTGGTTCCACTCAAGGTGATGCGCTTCGTCGACCACAAGTAAATCCCAATCCGCTTCAACCACTTGCTCAAAACGACGCTTACTCTTACGAATAAAATCTAATGAACACAATACAAACTGAGCAGTATCAAATGGGTTTTCAGAATCGGCATAAGCTTCAACGCAACGTTCTTCATCAAAGATAGAAAAATGCAGATTAAAACGACGCATCATTTCAACTAACCACTGATGTTGTAGTGTTTCAGGGACCACGATTAACACACGCTCAGCACGGCCAGATAGCACTTGCTGGTGAATGATCATACCTGCTTCAATCGTTTTACCTAGACCAACTTCATCAGCCAATAAAACACGTGGCGCATAACGACGGCCCACTTCGTGTGCAATGAATAACTGGTGCGGAATTAAGCCTGCACGCATACCACACAAACCACGCATTGGGTTTTTATGTTGTTCGTATTGATTTTGTAGCGCACGGAAGCGCAGCGCAAAGCGATCCATACGATCAATTTGACCTGCAAATAATTTATCTTGAGGCTTATTAAAGCGGATCTGATGGCTTAGTAATGTTTCACGAAGAACAACATTCGCTTCATCAGTATCAACACGAGTTCCTATATAAGTAAGTAGACCGCCATCTTCGATAACGTCTTCGACTTCAAGTGACCAGCCCTCATGGCTTTCAATTGTATCTCCCTTATTAAACATCACTCGGGTAACGGGTGCATCGTGTCTTGCGTATAAACGATTTTCTTCTGATGCGGCAAAAAGTATCGATACGGTTCTATCGTCAACCGCAACTACGGTTCCTAAACCCAAATCACTTTCTGTATCACTGATCCAACGTTGGCCCAAAGCAAATGACATAGTGGTAACACACCTCAAAATTAATTTATTTTATATAGAGTGAGAATTTTAGAACCAAGAATAACAGCCTAAAATGGCGAGGTTCAAAAGGGCGCTAATGTTACTGTATGACAGCACATAGGTCACGCCCATTTATCATAAAAATGAGTGTAGTAGATTATACTCAATTTGAGATGAAAAGTTTATTTAACAGCCTTTAAATAACGAACTAATTCTGGTGGATGCTCTTGTATAGTAAGTGCCGACACTTCACCAAAACTCAATACTTTGTGCTGACATACAAAAGCATAATGAGAAGCTAATGCCTTTGCATCTTGTAAGCTATGCGTCACCATTAAAACGGTTAATTGCTGCTCTTCAATCAATCGCTGAATTAACCCGATCATTTCTTCTCTTAGCATGGGGTCAAGCGCTGAGAAGGGTTCATCTAATAATAAAACAGGTTTCTTCTGCACCAAACAACGAGCTAAAGCCACTCGCTGCTTTTGCCCACCCGATAACTGTTCAGGTAAACGATGTAATAACTCATCGACTCCCACTTGTTTAGCCGCCTGAGTCACACTTCTTTTCTCTGCTTCATTTAAACGTAAATTAGGCTTAATACCCAAACCAATATTGTCGGAAACAGAAAGGTGAGCGAATAAATTGTGCTCTTGAAATAGCATTGACAACGGACGTTGATGAGGAGCTTGTGACAGTAACGATTCATTGTTAATCGTAATATCACCCGATTCAGGGCTAATAAACCCAGCCAATAAGCTTAGTAATGTACTTTTTCCCGCACCACTCGGCCCAAGAATAGCCACCACATTCCCTTTATTCACCTTTAAGTCAAACTCAAATAATTCTGAATGATAACGGTATTTCACATCTGAAAATTTCAGCATTACAGTTCACCTTTATGATTATTTTTAGAGGAGAATAACCATTCCACCATGCTAAATACACCAACACTTAATAACAATAAGCTCAAAGAGATCACTGCGGCGGCCTCCATTTGATAACTGCCTAATAATTGAAACAAATACAAAGGCAAGGTTCGAAACTCTTGGCTACCAAACAAAGCTATCGCACTTAAATCACCAATCGACATAATAAAGGCAATAGCAAACGCATGAGCCATGGGCTTTCTTAATGCTCTCCATTCAATAAATCGAAAACGTGTCAAACCATAAAGCCCTAAACTTGCCGATAATAATTGATACTGTTGCGCTATATGCAACAAAGGCTGAGCGAGTGTTTTTATCACATACGGCAGAGCCATAAGTGCATTTACGACAACAACTATCCAGATAGCAATTGAAAATACGTCAGTCATGTTTCTCAATAACAAAAATAACCCGGTACTAATAACCAAACCTGGAGTGACTAAGATCATCGTTCCTATCAGATCTAATTTATCTGCCCATAAACGTTTCTGTTTTAATCTTAATGCTCGAGTGGTGTGCAATAACATCACCCCAAACAGCATGGCTAATACCGCAGCCCCTAAAGCGACTATCAATGAATTAGCCAACGCTAACCAAAACGCCTGCGAGCCAAACACTCTTATCAATTCTGAATTTAAGCCACTGAGTACGACCATCAGTAATGGTGGCAATAAAAAAAGTATTAATAAAATAATCCACCCTCTATCCCACCACTTCTCTTGTGTTGAGTCTTGATACAATACAGCTTGAGAAATGGATGCTGAGTCAACCGCCACTGATTTAGAAAAACCTTGAATAAACAACGAAAGCACGCCACATAGCAACATCTGCCATAAGGCTAAAATAGCCCCCGACTGCAAATCAAAATCAAACTTAATCGCTTGGTAGATAGCCAGTTCAATGGTGGTTGATTTTGGCCCTCCCCCTAATGCCATCACCGTAGCAAAGCTGGTGAAACAAAGCATAAATACTAAACCTGCAACATGAGGCAATTGTTGCTTTACTCTCGGCCACGCGACTAATCGATATTTACTCCAACCAGTTAATCCTAAATGCGCCGCTAATTGATGTTGAACAGCAGGGATTGAATCTAAACTTTGTAAAAATAAACGAGTCGCAAAAGGGTAATTGAAAAAAACATGCGCGAGTAGAATGCCATTAAGGCCATAGATAGAAAATGGTAAGGAGTAACCAAACCACTGAAATAAATCGGCGATTAAACCGCTATTACCATAAATAGAAAGCAGACCAAAAACGCCAACAAGAACAGGCAATACAAGTGTGGTTGCACAAAGCTTAAGTAAAAGGCTTCGTCCTTTAAACTGACGGCGTGATAACGCATATGCCGTAGGAATAGCCAAACTAATGCTTAATAAAGCGGAGAGGAATGCTTGGTATAAGCTGAATTGAGTAATATAGCGATAATAAGGATCAGACCAAATTAAGCGTAAATCTAAACTTGGCGATGCTAAAAAGAGAGCGCTTATCGCCCCACCGACAAAGCCAATAATGACAATTGCGATTACATATCCCAATAAAGGAACAGAATTATAAGAAGATTTTTTTTTCATCATTGCCAAAAGAAAGGAGCACATTGGTACTCCTTATATCAAATTAAAATGTTAGGGCGTGTTGCCACTCACGGAGCCATGATTTACGTTGTTGCGAGATCTCTTGAGAATTAAATGATAAGGCTTTACTAGGCACAGTCAGGCTATCGAAGCCTTGAGGTAATGCAACATCCGTCACAGGATACATCCAGTTTCCAGTTGGCATTGCTGATTGGAACTTACCATTTAAGATAAACTCTAAAAATTCATCCGCTAATGCGTCATTTTTTGTATTTTTGACTTTAGCCGCTACTTCAACTTGAGTGTAGTGTCCTTCTGCAAAATTAGCCGCGGCAAATCGGTCATCTTCTTCAGCAATCAAATGATACGCAGGAGAGGTGGTATAAGAGAGAACTAAGTCAGACTCCCCCTCTAAGAACATACTGTAAGCTTCAGACCACCCTTTTGTTACAGTAACGGTTTTTTTCGCTAGCTGCTTCCACGCTTGTGGTGCTTCATCTCCATAAACCGATTTCATCCAAAGTAATAAGCCTTGGCCCGGTGTTGATGTTCTAGGATCTTGATAAATAACTTTAAGATCATCACGCTGCTCGACTAGCTCTTTTAAGCTTTTAGGCGGATTTGCTACTTTTTCTTTATTATAAACAAACGCAAAGTAACCAAAATCATAAGGAACAAACGTAGTGTCATTCCAACCTCCCGGTAAAGTCACTGAATCTGTATTTACTTGATGCTGAGCTAATAACCCTGTTGCTTTCGCTTCTGCCATTAAGTTGTTATCTAATCCTAAGACGATATCTGCTTTGGCGTTTTTTCCTTCTAATCGAAGACGATTTAAAATAGACACCCCGTCATCAAGTGCAACCAAGTTTAAATCACAGCCACATTGTGCTTCAAAAGCCGCTTCAATCATTGGGCCCGGACCCCAATCAGCCGCAAAAGAGTCATAGGTATAAACAGTTAACGTTTTGGTTTCTGCTGCTGAAACAGCAAAAGAAGCTGCCGTAGCCATCGCTAAGACACCTGGTAATAGTTTAAGAGGAGAGGAAATAGAAAGACTGTTCATTATGTGCGCTTACATCCATTTGAGCGGCACAGAATTAAGGTGATATTCTCAAGGAGGATGTCATCTCAATCCCTACGCCAGCATTATCTGAGTCAGGTAGTACGGGTTTAAGTAAGTATTATCCAATCCTTACTAATCTCAGCGAATATCTACTAGAACAAGCTGGTATGTATTGCTCCCCGATGAGAGGCCATATTGTATGTGCGAATCAAGCAATGAGCCAGAGGTTTTCTCTAAGCATATTGATTATATCAACGGTGATCGTATCCCCAACGTGGGACTAGTCCTTGCTCAACTCCAAGGTGGTCCAAAATTCTCGCAACCATAAAATCAATTAAGTCTTCTATTGATTGAGGTTGATGATAAAAACCTGGGGCTGCTGGCATTATTGTCGCACCCATCTGGGATAGCTTTAACATATTCTCTAAATGCAACGTTGAAAATGGCGTTTCGCGAACAACAAGAATTAACTGTCCTCGTTCTTTTAACACCACATCCGCAGCACGCTCTATTAAGTTATCTGAAATACCATGAGCAATTGATGCCACACTCCCTGCAGAGCATGGACACACTATCATTTGTTTTGGTGCAGCAGAACCAGAAGCCACAGGTGAGAACCAATCTTCTTTACCACACACGGTTAAATTATCCGCATTACAACCAAGGCGCTCAACTAAGGCAGCCTTCATTGCATCAGGCCCGCTTGGGAGCTTCAAATTATGCTCTGTCGCCATCACCACACGAGCCGCTGACGATATTAAAAAATAAACGTGATAATCTGCCGCTAATAAACAT
>JAAGZR010000316.1 GCA_024206155.1 Aliivibrio sp. | reverse complement strand
ATGGACTAAATACAGGTCATCTGTAGTAGCACGAAGTAAATACCTATCGTGACTGACGATAACCATTGCGCCTTCAAAGGTTTGCAGTGCCATGGTTAAGGCTTGGCGCATATCTAAATCAAGGTGGTTGGTTGGTTCATCAAGTAGCAACATGTTTGGTTTTTGCCATACCACCAGTGCTAATACTAAACGTGCTTTTTCGCCACCAGAGAACGGACCAATCTTCTCTAATGCTTTTTCACCTTGGAAACCAAAGCTGCCTAAGTAATCACGCAGTTGTTGCTCGGTGTGATTTGGGGCAATTTGCATTAGGTGTTGCAGAGGGGTTTCTTCTACGTGCAGTGTTTCTAATTGATGCTGTGCAAAGTAACCAATTTTTACGCCTTGAGAGTAGTTGAATACGCCACTTTGTGGGGCTAACTCACCAGACAGTAATTTGATCAGCGTTGATTTACCAGCACCATTTCGACCCAATAGACCAATACGACTACCCGGAACTAGGTTTAAACGAATTTGCTCTAGGATCGTGTTGTTTTCATAACCGGCACTCACTTCATCCATCATTAGAATTGGGTTTGGTAGTGCATCCGGCTCTCTAAAGTTAAAGCTGAATGGGTTGTCTAGCTGTGCAGGTAGCACTTTTTCCATTTTCTCTAACGCTTTAATACGGCTTTGTGCTTGGCGCGCTTTTGACGCTTTATAACGGAAGCGGTCAATGTATGACTGCATGTGCGACATGTTCTTTTGTTGCTTTTGGTATTTAGCTTGTTGCAGTACCAGTTTCTCAGCACGTTGCACTTCAAATGACGAGTAGTTACCTGTGTATTCATTTAATTGTTGGTTCTCAACATGAACAATACGATTGATAACAGGATCAAGAAAATCACGGTCATGAGAAATCAGCATTAAGGTGCCAGGGTAGTTTTGCAGCCAACGCTCTAACCACATTACGGCATCTAAATCTAAGTGGTTGGTCGGTTCATCGAGTAGTAGTAAATCTGAGCGGCAAATCAGGGCTTGCGCTAAGTTTAAGCGCATACGCCAACCTCCAGAGAATTGGGTTAGGTTCCACTCCATTTGTTGTTGTGAAAAGCCTAAACCGTTTAATAACTCTGCCGCACGAGAATTAATGGTATAGCCGCCAACGGTTTCAATTTTTCCGTGTAGCTCAGCGACTAGGGTGCCGTTGTCTGCTTCTTCGGCTTTTGCCAGTTGCGCTTCTAAACCACGAAACTCACGATCACCATCAATAACATAATCAATCGCTTTGCGCTCTAAAGCTGGTGTTTCTTGAGCTACCCACGCCATTTCCCAGTTATGAGGAACACGGTTTGAACCGGCATCAACACTTAACTCGCCTTTGATGAGAGCAAAAAGAGTGGATTTACCACAGCCATTTTTTCCAACTAAACCGACTTTGTCACCAGGGTGAATGGTAGCAGAGGCTTGTTCTAATAAGGGCTTTCCGCCACGAAGTAATTGAATGTCTGAAAACGTAATCATGCTGTGGTGTGCTTCTCTTTGTTGGCAAAATAGTGAATACACCGAGCATAGTAGGCGTAAGCGTGAAGATTGTCGATATAGAAATAGTCTGTATGATGGAGTAAAAGCCCCATTCAAAATAATAAGAAGAGAAGTCTAGAAAGGAATTTATGACTCAGTTGCCTAGAATATTAGTGATCCTCGCTCATCCTGATCCAGAACACTCGGTTGCCAATAAGGCGATCCTCTCTGCTTATCATGATTTATCCCATGTCACCGTGCATGATCTCTATGCGCATTACCCTGAATTCTTTATTGATGTTATCTATGAGCATGAGCTTCTTGCTCAACATGACATTATTGTATTTCAACACCCACTGTATCTTTACTCATGTCCTGCTTTACTAAAGGAGTGGATGGATTGCGTATTAGGGAAAGGGTTTGCTTATGGAAATGGCAGTGCTTTAAAAGGAAAACAGTGGCGTAGTGTAATTACCGCTGGAGGCATTGAAGAGGCATTTTCTGAGACGGGCTATAATCAACATACGATGGATGAGATTTTAATTCCTTTTAAGATCACTGCCGCTTTATGTCAGATGGAGTGGTTGACGCCGTCTGTTCAATATTGGGCTCGAAAAATCACAATAGAAAAGCGTCAGCAGTTTATTAATGACTATCGTGCGTGGTTACAGAACCCTAAAGGAGGCATTTAATGGCAGGAGAGTGGCTACATACGAGTTCGATTTTCTTAGCTGCTGCCGTGGTTACAGTACCTTTAGCACAGCGATTTGGTTTGGGTGCCGTGTTGGGGTATCTGTTAGCAGGTATTGCCATTGGCCCGTGGGGATTACAGTTAATTTCTGATGTGGATGCGATTTTGCACTTTTCAGAATTTGGCGTGGTGTTGCTGCTCTTTTTGATTGGCTTAGAGCTAAACCCAAATAAATTATGGAAGATGCGAAAACCCATTATTGGTTTGGGCGGTAGCCAAGTGGTGGTGACCTCTTGTGTTATTACCGCTGCGATGATGTTTTACGGTCTGGCTTGGCAGGTGAGTGTGGTGATTGGTATGGGCTTAGCCTTGTCCTCTACCGCGATAGCTTTGCGAGTCATTGAAGAGAGAAAACTATCAGCATCAGAAAGTGGTCAATCGGGCTTTGCAGTATTGTTATTCCAAGATATTGCGGTGATCCCAATGCTGGCTGTGTTACCCATGCTGGCAGGAGGTGCGAGCGGTAACTGGATGGATGGCTTGTGGATACTGGTTGGTGTTATCGGTATTTTTACGTTAGGCCATTTTTTATTAAGACCATTGTTTAGTTATGTTGTGAAAAGTGGAGCCCGAGAGTTATTTACCGTAGCTGCCTTGTTATTGGTTATTGGTGTTTCTGCTGCGATGAAACAGTTGGGATTATCAATGGCACTTGGGGCTTTTCTTGCTGGGGTATTATTAGCAGAAAGTGAATTTCGTCATGAATTAGAAGTGGCGATAGAACCCTTTAAAGGCTTATTACTTGGGCTGTTCTTTATCGCGGTTGGGATGTCGGTTAACTTAGGCTTATTACTGCAATACCCATTAGAGATATTGGCTGCTGTCGCTTTGTTATTATCATCAAAAGGGTTACTGCTTTATGGATTAGCGCGTTTGTTTGGTACTCAAGCGAAAGCCCGTAGTCAGATGGCAATGATTTTAAGTCAAGGCGGTGAGTTTGCGTTTGTGTTATTTACGGCTGCGCAAATGGAAGGGTTATTAAGTAGAGAATTGACGGCATTTCTATTAGTGGTGGTGAGTTTGTCGATGATGACGACGCCGTTATTACTTATTGCTCAAGATAAATGGTTTGCGAGAACATTGAATAGTGAAGAAGAACTGCCGCAATCGGATTTTACTCATGCGACTCAGCCAAAAGTGATTATTGCGGGTTTTGGTCGTTTTGGACAGATTGTTGGACGTTTGCTGTTTGCGAATAAAATCAAACTGACCATTTTAGAGAGTGACCCAAGCCAAATACGCTTATTGAGGAAGTTTGGTTATAAAGTGTATTACGGTGATGCGACGCAAGTAGAATTGTTACGAGCGGCGGGGGCGGAAAAAGCGGAAGCGATTGTGGTTTGTAAAACGGACCCGCAAAAAGTGATGGAGATTGTGGCTTTGTGTAAACAGCATTTTCCACATTTGAAAATCTTAGCGCGAGCGCGAAGTCGAGTTGAAGCGTATGAGTTGTTAAATGAAGGGGTGGATCACTTTTCACGAGAAACTTTTTATGGAGCCCTTGATTTAGGCCGACAAACCCTCACATCTTTGGGTATGCACCCGTATCAAGCAAAGCGCGCTGAATCGCATTTTAAAAAGTTAGATGTTGCTATGCTAAAAGAATTGTTACCATTGCACTCAGACGACAAGGTACTAGCCTCTAAAGCGAAAGCGGCTCGAATTGAATTAGAAGAAATCTTCGGGTTAGAAATGGAAAGTGAGCGCTCAAGTCAGAATCATTGGGACTGATGTTATAAAGAATTAGCACAAGGATAATAACCGTGAAGAAACGATTTATTGCAGGTGCCGTTTGCCCATCGTGTAGGACTACGGATACGCTACGTTGGTGGGAAGAAAGTAATATTGAATATGTCGAGTGTGTGGAGTGTGGTCATACCGACCGCAAGACGCCAAAATCGATAGAAAAAACCAAACATGCGCAAGATGATGTTATTGGCGTTTTTAAGCCTGAATAGTATTATGTCGCAACACTGAATACCATCCACTAATGCCAAGTGCATTCGGAGTTAAAATGAAAATTGAAAAGAATGTTGTTGTAAGTCTTGCTTACCAAGTAAAAACGGAAGAAGGCGTAGTTGTTGATCAATCAACAGTTGAAGCTCCTCTTGATTACCTGCATGGTCACAACAACCTAATCGTTGGTCTTGAAAAAGCGCTTGAAGGTAAAGTTGCAGGCGATAAATTCAGCATCACTGTTACTCCTGAAGACGCATACGGCGAGCACATGGATGAGATGGTTCAACGTGTTCCTGCGAACGTATTCCAAGGCGTTGACCAAATCGAAGTTGGCATGCGTTTCCTTGCTGATACAGACCAAGGTCCAATCCCTGTAGAAGTGACTGAAGTTGACGGCGACGAAGTAGTTGTTGATGGTAACCACATGCTTGCTGGTCAAACATTAGGTTTTGATGTTGAAGTAGTAGCATTACGTGAAGCAACTGAAGAAGAAGCAGCTCACGGTCACATCCACCAAGAAGGCGGCTGTGGTGGTCACGACCATGATCACGAAGGCGGTTGTTGTGGTGGCGAAGGCCATTCTCACGATCACAAAGAAGATCACGAATGTTGTGGTAGCGGTAACTGTTCTAAGTAATCTTAAGAGCAGGGTTCAGATCGCTGCGCTTAAAGGGTTTAGGGGTGTATGTGGTGAGGTTTCCATAATTAACTAGAAACTATACGCTGCGCTAACTAGAGTCTATAAGAGCAAATGCAGATCTGAATATTGTGCTTAGAATTAGAAAGACCACAGGTGTTGAGCCTGTGGTCTTTTTTTGTTAAAAACTATAAAAGTGAGTATGGTAGGTGTTTTGAGTTCTAGGTTTCAGGGCGCTGCGCTTGCAGGTTTCAGGTGTGCTCGCTTTTGATTTTCCTGAAACCTGAAACCTGAAACCTTCGTTTTTTGCTTTTTGCTTTTATAGGAGCGAAGCGGTCTAGTTAGCAAAGCGTATAGCCTCTAGTTTCTAGTAATGCGGTGGTGGTGTCTCTTCTGATGCATCCGCCATATTCGATGAATCCATCGTCTTCATCTTACCGACCATGAACTTCATTTGAACTTGCATATTGGTGATCAGTAATTGTTGTTGTGATAAGGCATCGTTTAACTCTTCGATTGTTTGCTCTTGGAATGCCATTTTGTACTCTAAATCACTGATCTTATCTTCTAATTCTTTAATATCTGTCGTCATTATTCTATCAACCAAGCTTGAGCTATTCCGGCTGAGGTAGCAGAAACGACTCGTTGTTTTTTATCAATGGCGACATCATACACTACCGCTGTTGGTGGGCGTGCATCTTTTAATGGTTCAGCACGCCATTGTTCTTGCTTCTTACCTGATAAAGTGTCCCATAGCATGACGCTACCAGAGGGAGAGCCTGTTATTAAATAATAGCCATCGTCACTAAAACGAGCACTAGAGAACACTTGTTGACGTGCAAAAGTATGTAGTTTAGATATTTTCTCACCAGTTTTTAAATCCCAGATAAAGGCTTCATTTCCACCATCTGCGGTTAAGGCGTATTTTCCATCTCTTTGTAGCGCGATGTGACTTACGCGTTTCTCATGCTCAAATGCATGTAATATCTGACCTGTTTGTGTATCCCAAAAATAAGCAAAATGGTCATTACCGCCTGATAAGGCAAATTTCCCATTAGCTGAGATAGCAACAGAATTGACCTTTTCTCGATGAGCGAGGAACTCCAAACGGCGACCTGTAGCTAAATTGATATAGATAGCCTTGCCATTGGATAAGCCAAGCAAGATTTGTTGGCCATTACTTGCAATATCAATATCTCGAATAATGCCATCAGAGATAGACCACAATCCTTCAGAAATTCCCATTCCTAAATCCCAAACCGCAAAATTCGTTTGTGTTGCGGTAACCGCAAAACGAGAGTTATCGGAAATGGTGATATGCGAAACCGTTGAGTCGTGTTGATCTTGAGCGCCAAAATAGGTAAGTTGTTTATTATCAACTAAATCCCAAAAGTGTAATCCGTTTTTCGTTTCACTGTCGGTATTAATGGCATTAGAGCCTTTTTTTACGAAGAACAGCCCGAAACGAGCGTCGCGGCTTAACGCGAAGCTGGTTGTACCTTGTGTAGCGACTTCCCAGCGCTGTTCATCTGAATTGTTGAAGAAACAGCCAGACAATGTCAGCGTTGTGACAAAAATTCCTATGCATTGAGAGATTACACGCATCAAATTGAACTACTCGTTTGTAATGTGTCTATTAACTACTAGTATATTGTGATGAAATGTATTTCTCACCTTTATCTAGATAATTGAATAAGAAATTGAGGCAAGACCTCAAATAATCGGAGTTTTGAAATGAAATCTATCTTTAAAGTATCGTTACTTGCTGCAACTGTTGCATTTGTTGTTGGTTGTCAAAAAGAAGAAGCACCAAAAACAGAGGCTGTGACACCGTCTGCTAAAATTGAAGCCTCAACAGAGGATGCAACGGCATCAACGTTTGCATCTGAAGATGAAAAAGCAGGTTACGCAATTGGTGCGTCACTGGCTAAATATCTAAACTCTAACTTAGAAAAGCAAACAGAGCTTGGTTTAGACCTTAAAAAAGCGGATGTTCTTGCTGGTGTTACTGATGTATTTAATGGTAAAGAACGTCTAACAGATGAAGAAATTCAGGTAGCTCTTCAAAATCTAGACCAGCGTGTTGCTGAGATTGCACAACAAAAAATGGTGGCTGAGTCTGAAGCAAACTTAAAAGCAGGTATTGAATACCAAGAAAAATTTGCAAAAGAAGAGGGTGTAATGGAGACGGATTCAGGTCTTCTATATCAAGTAATTACACCGGCTGAAGGTCCTAAACCTAAAGATACAGATACAGTAGTGGTTCACTACTCAGGTACACTAATCGACGGCACTAAATTTGATAGTTCTTACGATCGTAACCAACCTGCGACATTCCCACTGAATGCAGTAATTCCTGGTTGGACTGAAGGTGTTCAGCTTATGAATGTTGGTTCTAAGTACAAGTTTGTTATTCCTGCTGAATTAGGCTACGGCGAGCAGGGCAATCAAGCGATCCCTGCAAACTCTACATTGGTATTTGATGTTGAGTTGCTAGAAATTAAAGATGCTGCAAAACCAGCAAAATAATTATCTCTAGAATTAAATAATCTAAACTTTGTTTTAGATCACTGAATTAGCCCCGGCACTTGCTGGGGTTTTTTATTTTCATGCAAATATTCTGATAAACTTGATGTAATTATTTTAAGTCGTAAGTCTTAGCAGTAATGTTGAGCCGACAATTTTATGTTGGTAGATTATGAATATTGAAAATATCGCAGAAGAGAGTCTATCTGAGGTGGTGTCATTTACTGAATTTGATCATCATATTCTGCGCTCTTACGAAGCCGTTGTTGATGGCATTGCTAGTTTAATTGGTAGCTATTGCGAAATCGTTCTGCATTCACTTGAAGACATCAATAAATCCGCGATTCGAATTGCTAATGGAGAAAATACAGGCCGTAAAGTAGGCTCACCTATTACTGATTTAGCGCTACAAATGCTTAAAGATATTGAGCGTTCTAAGCGTAATTTTTCTCGCTCTTACTTCACTCGTGCTAAGGGTGGTGTATTGATGAAGTCGATTACGGTTGCTATCCGTAATGGAGATGATCGAATTATTGGTTTGCTTTGTATTAATATCAACCTTGATGCGCCTTTCTCACAAGTATTGCATTCTTTCATGCCGAGTGAGGAAGCGAATGAAGCCGCTTCAAGCGTAAACTTTGCCAGTGATGTTGATGAGCTAGTCGATCAAACGGTAAAACGCACCATTGATGAAATTAATGCTGATAAAGAAGTGGGTAATAACGCGAAGAATAAACAGATTGTCATGGATTTATATGACAAAGGTATTTTTGATATTAAAGATGCGATTAACCGTGTTGCTGATCAACTAAATATCTCTAAACACACTGTCTATCTTTATATTCGTCAAAGAAAAACAGAGGATGGCGAAAAGTGAGTTTGCGTTATGGATTAGTGGTTAATGGCTCAGCTTATGGCACCCAAGCTTCTAGACAGGCCTTTCAGTTTGCACAAGCCTTAATCGAAAAAGGTGAGATTTTAGAAAAAGTCTTTTTTTATCAAGATGGTGTGCTTAATGCTTCCTCTTTGATTTTGCCTGCCAATGATGAGTTCGATATCACTAAAGCGTGGCAAGCTTTGGCTAAAACACACAAAATAGAATTAGAGACCTGTGTTGCTGCAGCATTGCGTCGTGGTGTTATTGGTCACGAAGAGGCTGAGCAGAATAAAATCGAACAGCATAATTTGGCTTCTGGGTTTAAACAGGCTGGATTAGGCGGGTTAGCAACAGCGTTATTAACGTTTGATCGCGTTATTCAATTTTAATTCTTCACGTTCAACAGAGTAGGCTAGTAATGAATCGAATTGGATTTGTATTCCAAAGTTCACCTCACACTACGACGAAAGGCAGAGAGGGGTTAGATGCCATTCTTGCTGCGTCAGCATACAGTGACGACATTCATATTTTCTTTATTGCCGATGGTGTATTGCAACTGCTTGAAAATCAGCAACCAGAACTAATATTATCTCGTGATTATATCTCTGGATTTAAAATGTTAGCGCTGTACGATCTAGAAGAAATCTTTGTGTGTCAAACCGCGTTATCAAATCGTGGATTAAAGCAAAGTAATCTACATATTGATGTTGATGTCATTTCAAATCAACAGATTAATGAGAAATTAGCGCAATGCGCTCAAATAATGGTGTTTTAAATTATGCTGCATATCTTAACTAATTCAGATAATTTACGAGCACTTTATCGTAGAGAATTACCGGTAAATGTAGAGCAGGATGTGTTTTTATTAACACAAGACTGCGTTTATGCCGGCATATTGGATCATAAAGATCATTTAATGATCCTGTCTCTTAAGAAATGTTATTTTTTACAAGAAGATATGGAGGCAAGAGGTTTGAAAAGCTTAATTGATGATAATATTCAATTGGTTAACTATTCATCTTTTGTCTCCCTTACCCAAGAATATTCCCCTGTGGTGACTTGGTAATTCGGTGCTATGAGCAAGAAAGCAAAATTATTTTTAAATTGTTTATTAATAGTGCTGTATATTTCTTGACACATATCACGTTCAGCCTTAGAATTTCGCGTCCCTATTTCCATAGGGATATAGATTTTTCAAAAGTTTTCGAACCTCTAATCAGGAGCTATTTTAATGGCAACTATTAACCAGTTGGTACGCAAGCCACGTGCAAAGCAAGTTGTTAAAAGCAACGTGCCTGCACTAGAAGCGTGTCCACAAAAACGTGGTGTATGTACTCGTGTTTACACTACTACACCTAAAAAACCTAACTCGGCACTACGTAAAGTATGTCGTGTACGTCTAACTAACGGTTTCGAAGTAACTTCGTACATCGGTGGTGAAGGTCACAACCTTCAAGAGCACAGTGTTGTTCTAATCCGTGGCGGTCGTGTAAAAGACCTTCCGGGTGTACGTTACCACACAGTTCGCGGCGCACTAGACTGTGCTGGCGTTAACGACCGTAAGCAAGGTCGTTCTAAGTACGGTGTTAAGCGTCCAAAATCTTAATGGTATCCGTTAAGTAAGGCCAAACACTAAATTAATTTTAATTTTTGAAGAAACTGAAAAGTTTTGGATAACCTGAAGAAGACAACGGAGAAAATCCATGCCACGTCGTCGCGTCATCGGTCAGCGTAAGATCCTTCCAGATCCAAAGTTCAAATCTGAACTGCTGGCAAAATTCGTTAACAGCCTAATGGTTGACGGTAAGAAATCTACTGCAGAAAAAATCGTTTACACTGCACTAGATGCAATGGCTGAGAAATCTGGTAAAGATCACTTAGCTGTATTTGAAGAAGCTCTTGAAAATGTTCGCCCAGCGGTAGAGGTTAAATCTCGCCGTGTAGGTGGTTCAACTTACCAAGTACCTGTAGAAGT
>JAAGZR010000028.1 GCA_024206155.1 Aliivibrio sp. | reverse complement strand
TAAAGTTAACCGTTTCTACTTCGACTTTATCAAGTGTTTTTAACATAAAAGCCGAAAAAACAACCATCGATAAGCCGATCGCAATAAATACAACAGCAATTTTGTTACGTACCGCTAAGTTTCTATAATTCATACACTTCTAAACCTTTAATTACCATAAATATAACCAGTTGATTTCCTTATCGGCACACATAAAGAAAACTAAAGTAAAAATTTACATTTAATTTCTAATTTAACTATAAAATAACACCATTTGATTAATATTAAAGAGGTTGTAATAAACCACTATTCACAACTAACCTAGAAAAAGTCGATAACCCATCCTCCTTAACAAAAAAATCATCGACTTAAATTAATTACATTCAATTATTTATTTGTTGGTTCAATCGTCAGAATAATACCGTCAACAGAGACAACATGAACCAGTGTTCCCTTTGAAATATCTTGGAAACTTTTTGCTGACCATGTTGTGTCTCCGATGATGATACGACAAGGGCCAGCAATAATATCCTCCTCCAAACGAGAAACTTGACCAATTAATTGCTTCTCTTTTTGATTTAATTGCCTATTAGAGTCAGAGCTTTCATCTTTTTTATGCTGATAACGCCACCAAAGCCACGTCGTAAAAAGAGAAAATACAGCAAAGCTTAGCCACTGCATTTGCCAACTCATTGGTATTACTGCATACAACACACCAACAGCAACAGCGGATAACCCAATCCACAGAAAGTACCCAGCGGTACCAAGTAACTCACCTGCTAGCAATAGCAAACCAAGCGTTAGCCAATGCCAATGATTCATTTGTTCAAAAAATTCCATTATGAACTCCTATTTAGAATCCTCTTTATCTACTTTAAACATCTCAGCGATGCCAGCAACCGATCCCATTAAACCTGTTGCTTCTAACGGCAACATAATAATCTTACCGTTTTCAGCTTGGCCAATGGACTTAATTGCCTCAGTGTAACCCTGCGCAATAAAGTAATTAACCGCTTGCATATCACCTTGAGCGATTGCAGTTGATACCATTTCAGTCGCTTTTGCTTCTGCCTCTGCCGCGCGCTCACGAGCTTCAGCTTGAAGAATTGCAGCTTGTTTGTCACCCTCTGCTTTTAGGATCTCTGCTTGCTTATGACCTTCAGCTTTTAGGATCTCAGCTTGACGAACGCCTTCCGCTTCTAAAACATCGGCACGCTTATTACGCTCTGCTTTCATTTGAGCATTCATCGCTGCGGTTAGATCTGCTGGTGGCTGAACATCTTTTATCTCAATACGAGTAACTTTAACCCCCCACGGATTGGTTGCTGAATCAACGATAGATAATAACTTCACGTTAATCATATCTCGCTGGCTTAGCATTTCATCTAATTCCATTGAGCCTAACACCGTACGAATATTCGTTAGTGTTAAATTACGAATCGCATGCTGAAGATCACTCACTTCATAAGCGGCTTTTGCTGCATCAACCACTTGCACAAAACAGACTGCATCTATGGTTACATTCGCGTTATCTTTCGAAATGACTTCTTGAGCAGGAATATCTAATACTTGTTCCATCATATTGATTTTTTGACCAATATTATCAATAAATGGAATAATTAAATTTAATCCGGGTTTTAATGTGTGAGTGTAACGGCCAAATCGCTCTACCGTCCAATTGAAACCTTGGGGAACCGTCTTAACACCTAGTGCTATTAATACCAGAACTAAGAAAACCAGAACTCCAATTGTTATTAATGTATCGTACTCCATTATTTTTCATCCCTCTCTAATTGATAATTATCTTAATATTTAACACTTACTAACCATCTGTTAATTATATATGAATATTACTCTTTTTTTTTACAAATATATGAGAACAATAAATAATTAATCACAAAAATCACCACAAAAATACAATTTAGATATATTTATCCTTAATTAATCCTAATTATTCTTAATTCAATTTCGATCAAACGTTTAAGTAGTAAATAATCGCATTTCCAAGTAATGAGTTGGCTTTAGGCTCCAAAGAGAATAATTTAAAATTAGAGCTCAAAATTAAAACACCCATAGATTCGAACAAACTCAAATAATAGTTTTATCAATTTAAACATTGAGAGACCCTTTATTTGCTGGTTTTTTAAACAGAAAAAGTGTGATCTTCCTTGCTTTTTAGGCCTCTTCTCTTTACTCTGCTTTCCATTAGGCAAATCTTATTTTGCTTTTACTTGTTTATAGGAAATCACCTTGAGCCAAACCTCTTTCTCATCATTAGATCTGAACCCATCTCTTCTTCAAAACCTAGAAACTTTAGGCTATAACGAGATGACTCCAATTCAAGCTCAAAGCTTACCATTCATGCTGAAAGGGAAAGATGTCATTGCCCAAGGAAAAACGGGCTCAGGTAAAACAGCAGCATTTGGCCTAGGCTTACTAGCAAACTTAAACGTAAAACGCTTTCGTGTTCAATCATTAGTGCTGTGTCCAACACGTGAACTTGCTGACCAAGTTGCGGTAGAAATCCGTAAGCTTGCTCGTTCAATCCACAACATCAAAGTTCTAACGTTATGTGGTGGTGTTCCATTTGGCCCACAAATCGGCTCACTTGAGCACGGCGCACACATCATCGTTGGTACCCCTGGTCGTGTTGAAGAGCACCTACGTAAAGGTTACTTAAACCTAGACAACCTAAATACATTTGTTCTTGATGAAGCTGACCGTATGTTAGAAATGGGCTTCCAAGACGCAATTGATATGGTATTGGATCACGCACCAGCTAAGCGTCAAAACTTACTGTTCAGTGCGACGTTCCCACCACAAATCAAATCAATTGCTGATCGTATTATGAATGACCCGATCATGGCAAAAGCAGAAGACAAAGTAGAAAATACTTCTATTGAGCAGCATTTCTACAAAGTAGATGATTTTGAAGATCGCCTACGTGCACTTCAAATTCTACTGCTTAAACATCGTCCTGAATCTACGGTTATCTTCTGTAATACAAAACGTGTTACTCAAGAAGTGGCTGATGAATTACGACACTTTGATTTCAGCGTAACCGCGCTTCACGGTGATTTAGAACAACGTGACCGTGATAAAGCGTTAGTTCGTTTTGCTAATAAGAGTACCTCTATCCTAGTTGCTACTGATGTTGCAGCTCGTGGTCTTGATATCGAATCTCTAGATGCAGTAATCAACTTTGAACTATCTCGTGATCCTGAAGTTCATGTTCACCGTATCGGTCGTACTGGTCGTGCTGGTAAAAAAGGCATCGCATTAAGCTTATTCAATAACAAAGAAACAAACAGCTTTGCTCAAATTGAAGATTACATGAGCATTACTATTAATGATGAGCCACTACCAAGTGAAGATTATCTAAATGAGCGCCCTCACTTCCCAGAGATGGTAACGCTTTGGATTGATGGCGGTAAGAAAAACAAACTACGCCCTGGTGATATCCTTGGTGCATTAACAGGTAAAGATGGCGTTGACGGTAAAAAAGTAGGTAAAATCAACGTGTTTGATTTCCACGCTTACGTTGCCGTTCACAGCTCAATTGCTAAAGCTGCACTAGATAAGATTGCAACAGGTAAAATGAAAGGCCGTACATTCCGTGTTAGCCGTATGCGCGGTTAATCCCACTCATTTCAATTACCTCAATTAATAAACACTAAAAAGGCCAAATAGGAAATTACCTATTTGGCCTTTTGTTTATCTCATTATTTCTTTATCAAATATCAGTAATATTATACCGCTAATGGCATCTCACTTGATGGTGGAATTGAATGTACTTTACGTAAACCATACACCGCAAGTAACGCCATTAAGAACATAATTAACCCTACAGGCATTTGACTGTTAGCAGGGATCATCGACGCCACCATTGTCGCTAAACCCGCGCCCAAGTTTTGCATGCCACCCAATAATGCACCCGCCGTTCCCGCATGTTGTGGGAAAGGAGATAAAGCACCTGTCGTCGCTGCCGGAAATAGAATGCCCGCACCTAAGAAGTACAATACGGCACCACCAATCAGAGTTGGCGCTGTTGTTAACCCCATGATGCCAGGAACCAACACAATCGCCGCACCTAAAACAATAGAGACAAGACCAACATCTAACGATTTTTTCTCAGACCAACGCTTTGCAATCACACTTGATAAACCAGCCCCTGCTAAATAGCCAGGGATAGGTAAAATAAACAGAATACTTACGGTTGTTGCTGCTAATTTCAGCTTACCGCCCAGTAATACCCCAGCCGCCGCTTCAAATACTGCAACACCTGAAAATGTAGCAACCAAGCAAATCAAATAGCCTTGAAATCGGTGCTCAGATAATACATGACGGTAACTCTTTAATACGGGCTCTTTACGACGCACCTCTAATGGCAACGTCTCTTTCATTGAGGTTGTCATGATGATCAATACCGCAATACTAAACAGAGCCAAGAATAAGTAGCTTGAACGCCAACCAAATACTTCAGTTAAATAACCACCTAACACTGGAGCCAAAAGCGGTGAAAACATCATACACATACTAATAATACTGTTAGTTCTGTGCAGTTCATCACCAGAGAAGCAATCACGCGGAATAGTACGGCACATTACCCCCGCAGCGCCAATACCCAAGCCTTGCACAAAACAACCCGCTAAAAATAGCGAATAGCCATGAGCAAATAACGCCAAGATGGTGCCAGCAATATATAAAGTCAGACCTGATAAGATCACCACTCGACGACCAATACGATCAGAGATTGGGCCGTAGAAAAATTGTGATAAACCATAAGGGATCAAATACACAGCCATAACCGCTTGTAATGAAGCAGGACTTACTTTGAATTCACTTGCCATGTAGCCAATGGATGGCACATACATAGTTTGGCTCATTTGACCAACAGCAACTAAAATAACGATCAGGAAACTGAACATCGCAAGTGAATACGACTTTTGCATGACTGCTCTCCGAAAAACAGCAAAGTATTAATAAGATATGTTAATGCAATTAACGCCTGTTAATATTTAACAAAAAATTGATTAAGCTAACTATGAATATAGCCTAGGCTTTATAGCGCGTGATAATAAGGCGATTATATAAATCAGGCAATCTAATTTACGCCTATTTCAGGAGAGATTTTTTATACCATTTGGATTACTTTTTCTAATCCAAATATAGACCGAATGTAATCAGATTTGAATTAAGTTTAATGATCAAATAATTAATGGAATTGGTATAATTGCTAACGATAACAGCACAGTGCAGATACAACAAAGCCAGCTAACTTAGCTGGCTTCTTAATGATTTCTAATGGGGGCTAACAATAAAAACTATGATTGCGTCTGAGGTTTACGCGCTGGACGTGGGCCTTGACGACGTGGTTTTGTGTTACTTGTTGTAGATGAACCACCTGTCTTTGGTTTACCTGCCGCTTTTGGCTTACCACCACCAAAATTGCTGCCATTGCCACGGTTTTCACCATTGCCTTTGGTCTTTGGTTTTCCGCCTTCCACAGGACGTTTTTTATTATTACCGCCCTCTTTCTTTGCACCGCCTGCACTGTGTTCCGTGTTGCGTCTTTGGCTTGGTTTTGCACCTTGCTTATGACCATTACGGTTCTCACCAGAACGTTGACCATCTTTATGATCCACACGTGGTGCTTTTGCTTTCTTTGGTTTCTTCGCTTTGATTGGGCGAGTATCCAATTTAGACTCAGGCACTTTTAGTGTAGGTTCAAAACCTTCAAGCGTATGACGAGGTAATACTTTTTGAATTAGACGTTCAATCGCGAATAATTCTTTTGCTTCATCTTCACTCACAAAAGAAACCGCTTTGCCCGTCGCACCAGCACGGCCAGTACGACCAATACGGTGAACGTAATCTTCAGGCACTTTTGGTAAATCAACGTTAATTACTTGAGGCAATTGCTCAATATCTAGACCACGAGCAGCAATGTCTGTTGCCACTAACACACGAACTTGACCAGACTTAAAGTTAGCTAACGCCTTAGTACGTGCGCCTTGGCTCTTATTACCATGAATCGCTGCCGCACTAACGCCTTTCTCTTC